>CAMJNB010000064.1 GCA_946407175.1 uncultured Selenomonadales bacterium
CGGAACTAACCTTCCTGGAGTCCAATTAGCCCTTTATGGCAAACCCAAACCCGAAGAGGAGGCGTTTATTAAAACTTGCGGACCGTTGCGTCCTGCGGCAGAGGCAATGATTGAAGGTCAAGCGGTTGTTCGTGCATTGGAATGGTTGGCGAAGGAAAGAAATTTTAAGCCCGACGTAATAATTGCGCATACCGGCTGGGGTTCTACTCTTTACTGCAAAGACTTGTATCCCGACGTGCCGATTATGGGCTACTTTGAATGGTATTACCTTGCCGAAGACAGCGACTGCTACTGGTGGCCTGACGAAATACCGCAAATGCCGAATAAAATTTCAATTCGTACGAGGAACGCTCACCACCTCTTAAATTTAGAAGCGGTTACCGCGCCTGGCAGGGGTCAAGGTATCGGTATTACGCCTACGAAATGGCAACATTCGCAACTGCCGGAAGTCTACAAGCCGAAAGTCAAGATAATTCATGAAGGCATTGACACGCAATTTTGTTCGCCCGATCCCAGCGGCAAGCGTCCCGGTCTGATACTCGACGACGTGAAATTAAATCTGCCGGAAGGCACGGAAATTATTACGTATGTATCACGCGGCTTTGAAATTTATCGCGGCTTCCCGTACTTCATGGACGCGATACGCCTTGTACTTCAGCGCCGTCCTAAGGCTCACGTTATTGTTGTCGGCAAGGACAGAATTTGTTATGGCGCCCAGCTTAAAGACACGACGTACCTTAAGGAAGAGGAGAAGAAAGGCGGATATGACAAAGAGCGCGTGCATTTCGTAGGTCTGCGCAATCGCGGCGATTATCAAAAGATTTTGCGCGCGTCAAGCTGTCACGTCTACTTAACGCGACCTTTTGTATTAAGCTGGTCATTCCTTGAGGCAATGAGTTTTGGCTGTCCCATCGTCGGTTCAAAGACGCCGCCGGTTGAAGAAGTTATGGAAGATAATGTCAACGGCTTATTGGCAGAATTCAGATCTCCCTACCACATTGCGCGTAAGATTGAAGAACTTTTGGACGACCCCGAACGCGGCAAGTTGCTTGGACAAAGGGCGCGTGAAACCGTATTGGAGCGTTTTGAGCTTTATAAGTGCATGCGTGCGCAGGAAGATTTAATGTACAGTTTGGTACGGTAAGCGGAGGGCGATAATATGACATTTGAAACAATGATTCCGCCGCGTTCCGAGACGGTACTCGAAATTACCGGCGAACAGACGGAAGATTTTCAGAGCAGTAAGAACAACTACCTTTTAATTCAGCCGAAGTGCAATTACACTGTTGCGAAAGATTTCAGCGGCATTGACGGCAAATTTGACGCGGTACTTATTCAAAGCGCGGTTATCGGCAACATGAAGAAAGATGAACTTGTCGCGTTTATAAAGTCTGCCGCCGAAAAATTGAATAAGCGCGGTACATTAATTTTCACGCTTGACAACATTGCTTTTGCCGATAACGTTATGGCGATTTTGCAGGGACAAGCGCCTAAGTTTAAAATTACGTTGAGTAAAACCGAATTGTCCGACGCAATTAAAGACGCAGGCGTTAATGAATATCGCTCACTCAACGCCTCACGCAGGGCTAACGTGCCGCAGGGTCTTCGTGACATTTCCAAAACCGAGCCGCTGATTTTCTGCTACATTCTCGTTGCTACGGTTGAAGAAATGCCGCCGAAATATTTAATCCAGTCAATCATAGGAGAAAAGTTAGTCTGCGCGCCGGTAAGGATTCACCGTCCCAACGCTTTTTTGTCGACCGAGCCGAATATTTACACCGCGTCTTCAAACGTAGATCAGCCGTACCACATTTTCCCTAAGGAACAGTACGAAAACCGCGTAATGATTAATCAGCGTATGACTTTCCCGACTTTTACAAACGGCGTGAAATTTTTCGACAATATGAAAAGTCAAGGCTATTTGTACCTTGAGGAGATTGACGACAATCCTATTTTGTGGGAGCAGTCATACGAAAAAACTGCGTGGATAAATTTTATAAGCGTCCATGCAATTCAAACGTCTACCGAATTTTTAGCTGATTTTCTGCGCGATTATAATCCGCACGTAAAAGTTTTTGATAACCAACTGCAGAGACTCTTGCCGCCGCGTGACTTCGACACCGAATTTAAGCAGGAGGACAGACCAACTACAATTTTCTTCGGCGCGTTGAATCGTGACAAAGAGTTTGAAGAAATTTTGCCCGTGCTGAATGAACTTGCCAAAAAGTACGGTAACAAAGTAGTTTTTAAAATCCTTGCACGCCAAAATCTTTTCGACTCGTTGGAAAGTGACAGCAAAAAGCTTATCGGTGATTCTCGCATTTACGAAGGTCAATTCGTGCCGTACGAACGCTACGAAAGTGAATTGTACACGTCCGATATCGCGCTGTTGCCGTTGCAGGACAATAAATTTAATCGCGCCAAGTCCGATTTAAAATTCCTTGAATGTGCCGCCTGCGGAGTTGCCGCGCTTGCGTCGCCGGTAGTTTATTCAGACGTTATCAAAGACGGCGAAAACGGCTTTATATTCTACGATACAAGGCAGTTTAAGCAGAAGTTGGAAACGCTGATTGAGAATCGTGACAAGCGGCGTGAAATGGTAACGGCGGCTTATGAATACGTCAAGCACAACCGCTTGATGAGTCAGCATTATCAAGAGAGATTGGATTGGTACAAGGAACTCTTTGCAAAATTGCCGGAATTGACGGCGGAGGCTCAAGCGCGTATTGATAAAGAGGCGCCACGTTTTAAAGATGAAGTGCCGGTAGAAACTGTTGCGCGTCCTGCAGGAAATTCTAATCAACTTGCCGAAATAATTATACCGGTTTAGTGAATAGTTTATAGCTGGTAGTTGATAGTTACTAGCGATCTAACAACTAGCGATCTAGCGATCTATAAGAAAGGGTGTGACGCAAAATGTTGGGACTTCAGTTTTTTTCCTTCTCGTTGATTTTCTACGTAGTGTTCATGAGCGCGGTACTGGGAATTTCGGTTATCTTGTACTTCAGTATGAGGACGCCGCCGAAAACCAAGCAGGTATCGGATGAATTAATTTTACTTGAGCGCCAACAAAACAGTAGCGGCTACACCAGTGTTGTCGACAAAAGCAGATTTTTGGGCGCTATCGGTACTTGCTCGACTGACCTTCGTCCTGCCGGCACGATTATGGTTGAAGGTGAACCGGTTGACGTTGTAACGGAAGGAAATTTTTTAAAGCAAGGTTCCATTGTCAAAGTTATCAATGTTGACGGCTCGCGCGTTCTCGTCCGTCAGATTTAGTTGCCGATTTTCGCTAAGCTGTTGTCGGTAACTGCAAAGGAGGTTTTGAAAAATGGAAGTTTTAATCAGTTCGGGATTGTTCGTACTGTTCGCGTTTATCGTTGTGGCAGTCTTTCTTCACTTCGTCCCCATTGGTCTTTGGATATCGGCACTTGCGGCTAATGTTCACGTCGGCATTTTCACGCTGATTGGAATGCGTATGCGTCGCGTACCGCCGGCAAAAATCGTTATGCCGCTTATTAAAGCCAATAAAGCAGGTCTTGACGTAAACGTAAATCAGCTTGAGGCTCACTACCTTGCAGGCGGTAACGTAGACAAAGTTGTTGACGCCTTAATCGCATCGCAACGCGCGCAGATTGTACTGCCCTTTGAACGTTCGGCGGCTATAGATTTGGCAGGTCGTGACGTACTTGAGGCGGTGCAAATGAGCGTTAATCCTAAGGTTATCGAAACGCCGGTTGTCTCTGCCGTCGCTAAAAACGGTATTGAACTTAAAATTAAAGCGCGTGTTACAGTTCGCGCCAACATTGACAGGCTCGTAGGCGGCGCAGGTGAACCTACAATTATTGCGCGTGTCGGTGAAGGTATTGTTACTACCGTCGGCAGTTCCGAAAAGCACACGGACGTTTTAGAGAGTCCTGACGACATTTCTAAAACCGTACTCGGCAAAGGACTTGACGCCGGTACCGCGTTTGAAATTCTGTCAATCGACATTGCTGACGTTGACGTCGGACGCAATATCGGCGCACAACTTCAAACGGATCAAGCGGAGGCTGATAAACGTATCGCGCAGGCTAAGGCAGAAGAACGCCGCGCTATGGCTGTTGCGAAAGAACAGGAAATGAAGGCCTACACGCAGGAAATGGAAGCCAAAGTCGTCGAGGCGCAGGCGGAAGTTCCCCACGCTATGGCGAAGGCTCTTTCTGAAGGCAAACTCGGCGTCATGGATTATTTCAACATGATGAATGTTAAATCTGATACTGAAATGCGTAACGCGATAAGTCAGGCAAGTGCGCCTAAACATCAAGCCGTTATGCAAAATCAGTAGGCGGTACTGCAATGGACATTTCATTACTTGCAATTCTTTGGGTAGTCATTCTGATTGTCCAAGCCGTCAACGATAAAAAAAAGAAAAAACTTCCGCCGCCTGCACCACCTGCTGAAAATAACGGCGACAGAAATTTTGAAATACCGACGCTTGCCAATGACCCGAATTTTCCCGGCGAAGACGTGACAGTTTATCGTGACGCTGAAAGACCTGCGGAAGTTCGCGAAGTCAACTTTACCGAAATGTATCAGCAACGTAAGTCAGCGGCGCGTGAAAAAGTTTCTGCGCGGACGGCTGAAAATACTGTACAGACTAAAGCTGATGAGGGAAAAGGTTTACCGCTGAATTTAAATGCGGAATCGGCTATGAACGCGATGATTCTAAGTGAAATTTTCGGCAAACCTAAGGCGTTGCGACGGTAGTCGAATTAAGAATTAAGAATGTAGAATTAAGAATAAAAAATGTATATAATTCAGGGTTAGTGATTGGATTTAAAATCGCTAATCCATTTTTTTTGGAGGAAATTTTAATATGGGATTAGTGTACCAGTTTAATTGTGAAAAATGCGGCTATGAATTTAATTTTTATATAGGTTTCGGCGGCTTTTCTTACTATCAAATGTACGATGAAGCTTTTGACGCCGCAATTAAAGGTGAGTACGGTGCGGAAATTCAAAAATTTTTACAGGAACATAATGACGCCAAAATTAATGTCGAAAACATTTTTATTAAGTGTCGTGAGTGCGGACATTTTGAAATTGTGCCGGATTTGACTACATACCTTCCGGACGATAAAAATTCTGATTCCAAAAAATACAAGCTTGTTTCAAAATATCACCATAAGTGTAGAAATTGCGGCGGCGAGGTTGACATTTTTACTGAAGATACTTTTAATGCGGATGAACACAGCGGCAAATTGAAATGTTCCGTTTGTCACGGAAAATTAATTGGTTCTCCTATGCGCGGTGGCGTTTGGGAATGAAAAATTTTAGTGAGGAGTTTTTATTTTGATTAAAATTAAAGGCTTAAAAAAATCTTTCGGCGACCTTAAAGTACTGCGCGGCATTGACCTTGAAATTGATGAACGTGAAGTCGTCGTAATAATCGGACCTTCCGGCTCCGGCAAGTCAACCTTACTGCGCTGTATAAATTTTTTGGAAGAGCCTACCGAAGGCACGATAGAAGTCGACGGCATTAAGATGGATTCTGACGAAAATATTAATAAGGTACGCGAGGAAGTCGGTATGGTTTTTCAGCGCTTTAACCTTTTCCCGCATATGTCCGTGCTTGACAACATCACGCTTGCACCGATGAAGGTACGCGGCATTGAACGCGCAAAGGCTGAAATTACCGCGCAGGAGCTTTTAGATCGCGTGGGATTGGGCGATAAGGCGTTTGCATATCCCAACCAACTTTCCGGCGGTCAACAGCAACGTGTAGCCATTGCACGCGCCCTTGCCATGCAACCTAAGGTTATGCTTTTCGACGAACCGACAAGCGCGCTGGATCCCGAAATGGTAGGCGAAGTTTTGGACGTTATGCAAAAACTTGCCGAAAGCGGTATGACTATGGTTATCGTCACGCATGAAATGGGTTTTGCACGCGAAGTAGGTACGCGCCTTTTGTTTGTCGACGGCGGCTTTATTATCGAAGAAGGTCCGCCTAAAAAAGTTTTTGAAAATCCGCAAGAAGAGCGTACTAAATTATTTTTGTCAAAAATTTTGTAACCGGCAGGGAGTAAATGACTAATGGAACTTTGGTTTTCTGAACAACATACGCCGAACGTAAGATTTTCTATAAAAGTCGACAAGCAACTTTTCAGTGAGACGAGTGAATTTCAGCGCATTGATATTTTTGACGCGGCGGAATTTGGCAGGGTGCTTGTACTTGACGGCAGAATTATGCTGACTGAAAAAGACGAATTTATTTACCACGAAATGATTTCGCACGTGCCGATGAGCGTCAATCCCGAAATTAAGCGCGTACTTTTGTTAGGCGGCGGCGACGGCGGAACTGCGCGGGAACTTTTGAAATATGACGGCATTGAAAAAATTGATTTGGTTGAAATTGATGAAGTCGTTGTCAATGCGTGTAAAAAATTTCTGCCGCAAACTGCCGCTTGCCTTGACAATCCCCGCGTCAACGTTTTCATAGAGGACGGCTTAAAATTTGTACGCCGCGCAGAAAATCAGTACGATTTAATTCTTGTCGACCCCACCGACCCTTTCGGACCCGGCGAAGGGCTTTTTACAAAGGAATTTTACGGCAACTGCTTTCAAGCGCTGACAGAGTGCGGCATTATCGTCAATCAGCACGAAAATCCCTATTACGCGAAAGACGCTATGTCAATGAAACGTGCACATAAACGCATTGCCACTTCATTTCCGATTATCAGCGTGTATCAAGTTCACATTCCTACGTATCCTTCGGGACATTGGCTTTTCGGTTTCGCGTCGAAAAAACTTCACCCAATTTCGGACGTAGACTTTGATAAATGGAAAAAGCTTGACGTGCAGACGAAGTACTACAATCCCAAATTGCATTGCGGCGCCTTCGCACTGCCGACTTACGTTGAAAAACTTTTAAGCGAAATGGAACCTTAAAATTTTTTTCGCAAACATAAAAAAAGCGGCGGAAGTTTTTGTCCGCCGTTTTTAAATATACTTTCTATAATCTACTCTCTACATTCTTAATTCTTAATAAAAAAATGGTGCCTCAGAGCGGAATCGAACCACTGACACGGGGATTTTCAGTCC
>CAMJNB010000065.1 GCA_946407175.1 uncultured Selenomonadales bacterium
GTTGACGCGTTCGCTGTACACGGTCTTTACCTGCTTATTCACGACGTTTGCGCTTTTCTTCTTCGGCGGCGAAACTACGAAAGATTTTGCCTTCGCGCTGATAGTGGGCTTTACAAGCGGTTGCTATTCGTCAATCTTCATTGCGGGACCGTTGTGGCTTACCTTTAGAGGAATTAAGAAGTAAGAATTAAAAAATTAGCTCTAAGCTCTAAGCTCTAAGCTCTAAGCTAATTATCAGGTATAAGTATGCAAAAAAAGTTTTTAGTTCAAGAAGAAAATAAATTTGAAGTCGACAAACTTGTCAAGGCGTTGGGCATAAGTGAGCTTACGGCGAAAGTTTTGGTTAATCGCGACATTACGGACGTGGACGAGGCGCGAATTTTTTTAAATCCCGACGCTATGGATTTTTTTGACCCGTTTTTAATGTACGGCATGAGTGCGGCGGTTGACAGAATCATTGCGGCGATTAACAGCGGCGAAAAAATTTGCGTTTACGGCGATTATGACGTTGACGGCATGGCAGGTACGGCGCTTTTAACACGTAAGATCAGGCAACTCGGCGGCGATGTTATCACGTACATTCCGCGCAGGGTTGAAGGCTACGGCATGAACATTCCCGCGCTGAAACAAATTGTTACGGACGGCGCTACACTTTTAATTTCGGTTGACTGCGGCATTTCCAATCACAAAGAAATTTCTGCCGTAAGAGAGCATATGGAATTTATCGTGACGGATCACCATTTGCCCGCGCTTGATAAAATTACAAATGCCGTTGCCGTGATTGACCCACATCAGCCGGAGTGTTCATATCCCGATAAAAATTTGTGTGGCGCAGGCGTAGCATTTAAACTTTGTCAGGCGTTGGAAAATAAAATTAACGGCACGGACATTCAATCCTACTTTGACGACATTGACCTTGCCGCGCTTGCCACCGTTGCCGACTTGGTGCCGCTGAAAGGCGAAAGTAGAAAAATCGTGCGTCAAGGCTTGCTTGAAATGAGTTCGTCTAATTGCGTGGGACTTCGTGCGTTGGTGAAAGTATCCGGCTTTGACGAAAAGAAAATTTCTGCCGACAATGTAGCTTTTCAAATTGCGCCGCGTTTAAATTCAATCGGACGCCTTGAAACTGCCGCCACCGGTTTAAAATTGCTTTTAACCGAAGATCTCGCGCAGGCTCTGAAAATTGCCGAACACATTAACGAAGTCAACAAGGCGCGGAAACAGCTTGAAAAAGAAATTTTTGTGAAGGTTGATGAGCAGTTTAAAAATCTGCGCGAAGAGACGGGCGGAAATATTTGGTCTGCCGTAATTGACGGCGAAAATTGGAATGCTGGTATTATCGGCTTAACTGCGTCGCGGCTGGCTGAAAAATATCACCTGCCGTCAATCGTAATTACACACGGCGATACCATTTCGCGCGGCTCGTGTCGCAGTATTCCAAAATTTCATATGAAAGACGCGCTGGACACTATGGCGGATTTATTTGACAATTACGGCGGACATTCGCAGGCGGCGGGCTTTGCAATACCGACTAAGCTTGTACCGGAATTTAAAAAGCGCTTTGAAGACTATTCGCGCCAACATTTGACTGACGAAGATTTTATACCGACAATCAGAGTTGACGCGATGTTTCACCCTGCCAAATTGACAATGGCCATTGCAAATGAATTTGAACAGCTTGAGCCCTGCGGCACGGCTAATCCTTCGCCGATTTTGGCTTGTCAAGAAGTTGAATGCGTCGAGGCTAGGGTTATAGGCAGTGACGGCACGCATTTGAGTTTTGAGATACCTGCCGAAGATTCGGACGGCAACGCGAAAAATATTAAGGCTGTTGCATTTGGCTTAGGGCGGTTTGCCACGCTGGTTGAAAGTGAACCGGTTAATTTGACGTACTATCCCGGCATTGACGAGTGGCAAAACAAGCGCTATGTGAAATGTTTTGTGTCAAGCATTGAGCCTGTTGCCGATGAAAAAAATTTCCCTACACGCGACCAACTCGGTGCCGTTTATAAATTTTTATTGAAACTGCGCGGCAGGACCAATTCTTTCGATATTAAACTTATAACAGAAAAATTTAACGCCGTGATGAAGAAAGATTTTCCCATGTACACGATTTTAACGGCGCTGGAAATTTTTCAAGAAGTTGGACTTCTGCGCGTAGATGAGGATAGTAAAACGTTTAACTTACCGGCAGGATCCAAACGTAATTTGGAGGATTCACGAACATTCAGGCTGGGTAATAACTAGTTTACTATCGATCTAGCCACTATCGATCTAGCCACTATCGATCTAGCCACTATCGATCTATCGATCTATACGAGGAAATTTAAATGGAAAAAGTCAATCCGTATCCGATATTACTTGCACTTTGCGCAGTGTTATTTTTTTTCGGAAGTTGGTGGCTACCCGTCACCGACCCTACCGAATCATGCTACACGCTGACGGCAAAGGAAATGTTGCAGGCGCGAGATTATTTTTCTCCGCGAATTTACGGCGATTATTGGTACGACAAGCCGATATTTTTTTACTGGGAATTGATTTTGGCGTACTCAATTTTCGGCGTGAATGAATTTGCGTCGAGATTTTTCCCAGCGTGTTTCGCGACGCTGGGCGTATTCATAACGTGCTACTTCGGCACTAAGCTTTACGGCAACAAGGTAGGTTTTTTCGCCGCGATAATCCTTGCCGTCACCCCCGAATATTGGTATTTGTCACATGCTATAATTACGGATATGACTTTATTCTGTGCCATTTCCGTGACGCTTATAAGCTTTTATTTCGGCTACACGCAGGGCAAACCGAATTACTACTACATTTCATACGCGGCGGCAGGTATAGGCATTTTGACGAAAGGTCCAATCGCATTTTGTCTGCCCGGTCTGATAATTTTCATTTTCCTGCTGACAGAAGGTAACCTTTCTCATATTTTGCAAATGAATTTAAAAAAGGGCTTGCCTTTATGTTTCGGTATCGCCGCAATTTGGTACTTGCCGATGTACATAATACACGGGCAACCGTTTTTTGATAACTTTATCGGCGTCCATAATTTTTTACGTGCTACCGTTTCCGAGCATCCTAAATTTGACGTGTGGTATTACTACACCATAATATTTTTCTTAGGCTTTTTGCCATGGAACTTACCGGCTCTGTACGGCGTAATAAAAAATATTTTTAAAAGCGGTAGTCTGCCTTCAATCGACAGGACGGAAAAATTTTTGCTGATATGGGGACTTACCGTGCCTATCGTCTTTCAATCTTTCGCGACAAAGTACGTGACGTACACCCTGCCGTATATGATGCCGATAGCGATAATGTTCGCAAAATACTTCGTGCGGCACGAAAAAATGTTTATGCGAATGGCGGCAGTCACGATTATAGTATTGATTGTATCGATATTTCCGGCAATTTCAATTTGCAATGACCACTCCGGCAAGGAACTTTCGCGCAAATTGCTCCCCAACGTCGACGAAGATACGCGCGTGGTAATTTTCGGCAGACACTATTCAACGTCGCTGGTCTTTTACTCCGGCTTGGAAGTCACATGGATTGAACGACCGGAAAAAATGTACAAGATACTGCCGCAGAAAATGATGTGGACAAGCTTAAACGTAATGCCGATGATGACGACGAAGGATTTGCCGCCGACCGGAAAAATTGTCGCCGTAGTTGAAGATGCACGCACTGACAGATTTTTAAATGCCGTTGCCGGTACGTGGATTATGATTGATGACAGCGTTAAGGATTACAAAATTTATCGGCGCATAAGTCGCAAAGACATTGATTTAGACTTGAAAAATTAATTTCGGCTAAGTCGTGTTGATTAATTCTCAATTCTTAATTCTTAGAAAGGTAGGCGTGATTCGTGAACGATAAAGAAAGAAAACCTGCAACGATAGAATCAATAAAAGCGGCAGTCAAAGCATACTTGCCCAACGCGGATTTGGACAGGATAGACCGCGCCTATCTTGTTGCTGAAGAGGGACACAGAGGGCAGACGCGCATTTCCGGCGAAGAATACATTCACCACCCATTATGCGTTGCGGAGATTTTGACGGAATTGCAGATGGACGAGGCGGTAATTTGCGCCGCTTTACTTCATGACGTTGTGGAAGATACGCTTTTCACGCTTGATGAAATTCGCGATATGTTCGGCGACGAAGTGGCACTGTTAATTGACGGCGTGACAAAGCTGGGTATGATTAAGTTTAAGTCCAAAGAAGAAAGACAGCTTGAAACCTACCGCAAAATGATTCTTGCCACCGCGCAGGACATTCGCGTTATCATAATTAAGCTTGCCGACCGCCTTCATAATATGCGCACACTAAAATTTATGCGTGACGATAAGCGTAAAAGAATTGCACGTGAGACTATGGAACTTTACGCGCCGCTTGCCAATCGCTTGGGCATATCCAATATCAAGTGGGAGCTGGAGGATTTAAGTTTTCGTTACCTTGAGCCGGATATTTATTATGAAATGGTTGAAAACGTCAAGCAGAAACGCCGTGAACGCCAAATTTACATAAGTGAGGCTGTTCGGCAGATTGAAGAGGTTTTCGACGATTTAGACATAAAGGCGGCAGTCAGCGGCAGGGCGAAACATTTTTACAGCATTTACAAAAAAATGAAACGCGACAATAAAGGTATTGGCGAAATTTACGACCTTTCCGCCGTCAGAATTTTGGTTGACACGGTGCAGGAATGTTACAATGTCTTAGGCGTCATTCATTCGCGTTGGAAACCGATTCCCGGCAGGTTTAAAGACTACATTGCCGTACCGAAAAGCAACGGCTACCGCTCCCTTCATACAACCGTTATGGCGCTGGGATATCCTCTTGAAATTCAAATTCGCACGCACGCAATGCACCAAATTTCAGAATACGGCATCGCGGCGCACTGGAAGTACAAAGAGAACGGCAAAAATTCTATGGCGTCCAAAAAAAGCGATCAACAAATGTCGTGGCTGGGTCAAATGGTTCAAATGCAAAAGGAATTTAATGACCCGAAAGAATATTTTGAGGCGCTTAAGGTTGACGTTTTCAGCGACGAAGTTTTTGTCTTCACACCGACAGGTGATATACTTTCCCTGCCTACAGGTTCCAATCCGATCGATTTTGCCTACCGCGTCCATACCGAAGTTGGTCACCACTGCATAGGCGCGAAGGTCAACGGTAAAATGGTGCCGCTTGATTACACGCTGAAAAACGGCGACTCGGTAGAGATTATGACAAACCGTTCCAATCACGGTCCTAGCCGCGACTGGATTAATATCGTTGCGTCCAGTGACACGCGCAGTAAAATTCGCTCATGGTTCCGCCGTGAAAATCGTCCCGAAAATATTGAACAGGGTAAAGCGCAGGTTGAAACCGAACTTAAACGCCTTAATTATCACGTGAAAGATTTAATGCGTGAAAAGTTGCTTGAAGAAACTGCCGCAAAATTAAATATTCCGACTGCCGATGATATGTTTGCCGCGTTGGCTTACGGCGGAATTACTCTGCGTAGCGTCACTACGAAGTTGATTGAGATTTATGAAAAGGAAAATGACAAAAAGGCGCCGGACGTTACGAAGATTTTAAAGGAAGTCAATGTCACTGCGCGTGAAGACAATAAAAAAAGCGATGACGGCATTTTGGTTGAAGGTCAACGCGGCTTTTTCGTGCGGCTGGCAAAATGTTGTTGCCCCATACCGGGCGATAAAATTTTCGGCTACGTTACGCGCGGCAACGGCGTTTCCGTTCACCGTGTTGACTGTCCCAACATTGTAAACACGTTAATGGACAGAAGTATTGAAGTCAGCTGGGAAAAAAATATCGACACCAATTACAATGTCGAACTTGAAATTATCTGCGCGAATAAAAGCGGCGTGCTGACTGAAATTTTGGCAATACCTTCGTCAATGAAATTGAATATGCGCTCTGTTCATGCTACGCCGAATGAAAATGACGATACGTCTACGGTCAAGTTAGGCGTTGACGTGCAAAATGCGGAGCAGGTTGAACAGCTTATGTCAAGGATACGTATTCTGCGCGAAGTTTACAGCGTCATTCGCCCGACTTTGGTATCGCTTGAAAAATTTGATAAATAGCTCGTAGCCGTTAGCTCGTAGCTGTTAGCGCTTAGCCGTTAGCTTAAAAAATTCTAGTCCCTAGCCCCTAACTCCTAACCCCTAATAATCCGCTTGACACTTAACAATATTGGTGCTATACTTTCTTTCGTTGTGAATAATTAAATTAACTAATCGGGATGTAGCACAGTTTGGTAGCGCGCATCGTTCGGGACGATGAGGTCGCAGGTTCAAGTCCTGTCATCCCGACCATTTTTTTTGAAACAAATTTTTCTAACCATAAACCATTTCTGAAAATTAACAAACTCCTTGCACGGGAGTTTTTTTGTTAAGGGGGTAATTTTTTTTGCGAAAGATTTTAATCGCAATTTCGGTACTGCTGATAATTTTTATAGGTTCCGCTTACTTTATCGGAGATTACTTTGTAAGTTTCGCACTGAAAGCGCCTCCGCCTGCCACTGCAAATATCGTCGACCCAAATTTAAAAGCGCCGCCTGCACCGAATTTTCCTGCCGAAAGTTGGACGCTGACTTCTGCCGACGGATTTAAATTAAACGCGACTTACTATAAACCTGCGCGGGAAAGTCACGAATGGGCGATTTTGATTCACGGCTACGGACGCGATCAAACTTTTGCCAACGATTATGCGGAAGAGTATTTAAAGCGCGGCTGGAACGTCGTAACGCCGGATCTGCGCGGTTGCGGCAAGAGTGAAGGCGTTTACCTTACAATGGGCGCGTTGGAAAGTCAAGACATTGTGCTTTGGGCAGAAAAAATTGTTCAAACAGACCCGCAGGCTAAAATTATTTTGCACGGCGTTTCAATGGGCGCGGCTACTGCGGTTATGGCGGCGGCTTTAAATCCTCCTCACTTAATGGCGGTAGTCGAAGATTGCGGCTACACAAGCGCTTATGAAATGTTCACCGCGCAACTTGATAAAATTTTCGGCTTGCCGGAATATCCCATAATGCCGATAGTTGATGTGGTGAGTAAAATTAAAACAGGCGT
>CAMJNB010000066.1 GCA_946407175.1 uncultured Selenomonadales bacterium
TTTCGTAAGATTGTGTAAAATAGCATTGGCGATTTACAGCTTTATTTTGAACAATATCACTGGTTACATCGCGCAAAGCTTTTTCCGCATTGGCAACTAAGTCATTCAAGGATTTAGTAACATCTTCCGCGTTTTTTTGAAAGTTATTACCAATGCGTAAGAGTTTATTGCGGTTGGATTCTTCTTTAATTTTCATGGCATACGATTCCGCATAGGCAGTGGTAAAAGCCACTTGTCCTAAGTCCATAATAGTTTCAACGCTAACCTTATCGTAGGGGCTGACGGTATCGCCTTCGCCCTTGAAGATATAATTTCTGCGTTTGAGCCAATCGGCAATAAGGAGCATAGTAGGCGCGATTCCGCTTTTATAAAGGTCTGTGATAGCCGTGTATATAAGCTGGTGTTCATAGCTGTAAAAATCTTCCGGCTTAAGGATAGCGGCGACATTGGGAATAGCCTTGCCGTCTTTCAAGATAAGCATACCAAGAAGTTCGAGTTCCATACTAAGCAGGTTAGATCTGCGAGTTGACAACGCATTAGGCATATTATATTGTACAATCCTTTCCAAGAATTTTGAAGTCTATTGCCCGTATTTAACGGGATTTTTTCATCAAATTAGCGCGATAGATCCCCCCCTGCTTTAGCTGTGGGAAGGAAACCGCGCCCCTCCTCTCTACCAAATACGTTTTTCTTTTTGAAATTAACTCTAACTTTTTGTAACGGGTAAAATTTTGCAAATATTGTCTGCAACTTTTAAATGGACATTGATTCGGTTTTTGAATTGTTGGTTCTAGTCAACCTTTTTTCTTTGCCTTTATGCGATTAAAAAATCTTGCATTGCGGTTACGCCTTGCGAGTCTAAGCTCCCGCCGTGTTAAAAGTAATTCTGTAATGTCGGTGCGAAGTACAATATCAGCTAAGTACAATTCCTTTTTCTCAGTCGACGCCTAAAGTCCAATATATTTTGAGCCGGCGTCTACACATAAAGTTATTGGTTGTCCAAAGTTTTTAGCTTTTTTCGGTTTGCACGGCAACAGCACTGTCCATACCCACTCAGGACTGTTTAACCATAATTCGCAGGTAACGTAGTCTTTCGACTTAGGTTGGTCAAAAAGAGCTTTTACAAGCCCCTGTTTTTAGGCGTGGGATTTTGGACTAATGTCAAAAGGGAATTTACCATTCCGAAAACCGCGTAGGTTGAAAAAATCGCCGTCAATGCTCCCTGCCAAAGTGCGTCACGCGAAAAGTACATTATCGCCGCGAACATTGCCGCCGCAAGGATTTTTGCAAGGAGAAAAATTTTTTCGCCGTCACCTTTGAAGTCGGGATAATGCACGTGACTTACCATTAAGTAAGCTACCACAAGCATTGTTATAGGGTAGACCATACCGAAATTTTCAGGGTGAATCGACAGCGCCAAAAATAAAAGCGTGGTTGATGCAACGATACAGCCCCCCGCAGGAATTGCCAGCCCCATGAAAAAGCCGTGTACCACGCTCGTGCTGACGTTGAATCTTGCAAGCCGCCACATTCCGCACAACGCAAAAATTATTGCCGCCGCTTTGCCTAAGGTATCGAAGTGATTTAAACAAAATGCATACGCCAAAAACGCCGGTGCTATGCCGAAGGAGCCTAAGTCGCAAAGTGAATCCATTTCCTTGCCGAACTCCGACGATACGCCCAACGCCCGCGCTACACGTCCGTCCATGCCGTCCGCTATCAGCGCAAGCAAAATGAAAATCGAGGCGTAGAAAAAATTTCCTTCAAACGTCGCCAATATGGAACACATACCAAAAAATAAATTTGCCGCCGTACAAATGTTTGGCAAAGCTCTTTTCATTGTCTACACCTCGTTTTTTAGCTTAGAGCTTAGAGCTTGCAGCTTGGAGTGGTTAATTTTCTTCAGGCGGATTGATCTTAGCTTTAATAACCGCCATTACAACGCCGATACAAGCCAAACTTGTAACAAGACCGATCCATCCGTTTTCTGTGACACCTGCCACTAAAAATCCAACCGTGCAACACGCCGACACCGTTATAACGTACGGTACCTGCGTTGCAACGTGTTCAATGTGGTTACACTGCGCACCCGCCGACGCCAAAATCGTCGTGTCTGAAATTGGTGACGCATGGTCGCCGCAGACGGAGCCGGACAAAATCGCCGCTATGCAAACTACCAACAAATTCTCCGCCTGTTCAGTGGGTAAGCCCATTAAAATCGAAATTGATATCGGAATTAAAATGCCGAAAGTCCCCCAACTTGTACCCGTCGCAAAGGCTAAACATATTGCCACGAGGAAAAATACTACCGGTAAAAATATTGCAAGCGATGTGTGTTGCTGAACTATCGCGCCGACGTAGCCGCCTAAGTTTAAGTATTCGTCGCCGCAAACTCCCGACAACGTCCACGCCAAGCACAAAATGAATATCGCCGGAACCATTGCTTTGAATCCCTGCGCGTAGCATTCGCAGTACTCGGAAAAATTTATGACGCCGCGCGGCAGGTACAGCACGGAAATGAATACCAGCGCGATAAATGAACCCAATGCCAAAGATTGAGCCGCGTCGCAATCTGCAAAGGCGTCAGCTATCGACTTGCCGTCATGTATGCCGCCGGTGTAAAGCATTCCGTAGACGCATACTGAAATTAAAACTGCAAGCGGTAACACCAAGTCGACAATTTTGCCGTTACCGCCGGTCGAACTTTCCGCCTTCACCGAGTCTTGATATTCGGCAGGTATTTTTAACTCGTCAATATTTTCGTCGACAGCTTTACGCATTGTCGAAAAATCTCTGCCGCTTACTACGATAAACGCCATAAAAATCATTGTCAAAATTGCGTAGAAGTTGAAAGGTATTGTCTGCAGGAAAAGTACAAAGCCGTCAATCAGCGAATCTTGCGGAAGTGACGAACCTACCGCCGCCGCCCAGCTTGATACCGGCGCGATAATACAAACCGGCGCCGCTGTCGAGTCAATGACGTACGCCAACTTTGCACGCGCGATTTTAAATTTGTCTGTTACCGGACGCATTACCGTGCCGACGGTCAAGCAGTTGAAATAGTCGTCTATGAAAATCAAGATGCCTAAAAATGCCGTGACGCCGAGTGCAGATTTTTTGCCGGAAATTATGCGCCGCGCCCATTCGCCGTAAGCTTGTGTTGCACCGGAACGTGTTATCGCCGCCACCAAAATTCCAAGTATTACCAAAAATGCCAAGATATGGACGTTGCCGCCGATTTTATTCGACATAATTTCAAAAAACGTCGTGATTGACTGCAAAAAATTTCCGCCGGTAAATATCATCGCGCCGGAAAAAATTCCCAGTATCAGTGAAAAATATACTTCCTTCGTCCATAGCGCCAAAATTATTGTCAGTATAGGCGGCAGTATGGACAGTGCGCTGGATTCCATAAAAAATTCCTTTCTTAATGCGTTGTCAACCAATCCGAAACGGCTTTGAACACCTCGTCATTTTCTTCGCGCGTACCGATTGAAATACGCAGACAATTTTTAAGCTCCTGCGCGGACGGTGAAAAATACCTTATGCCTATGTCAATGCTTTCAAGGTAATTTTTCAGCGCCTCCGCCTTTTCATGCCGAATCAAAATGAAATTTGTATGCGAAGGAAAAACCTCAAGCGCGGGAATTTTTTTCAGCCGTTCAGTCATTCTCTTACGCTCTGCAATGGTCATCTGTATGCGCGGCAAAAATTCATCGCGCATTTGATAAACAATGTCCGCCGTGACTAAACTCAATTTGTTCATATGGTACGGCATAAAAGTTTTTCCAATCATCTTTGTAACTTCGGCGTTGGCAATGGAGTAGCCGACACGCGCTCCGGCAAGTCCGTACGCCTTTGAAAAAGTTCGTGCAACAATTAAATTCGGATACTTCTCCACAAGCTTGAAAGCGCTGTGTCCGTAAAATTCGACGTACGCCTCATCAAGCAGGAAGGCGCAGTCAATCGACTTTGCAATTTTTTCAACGTCGTCAACGGTCAACGCATTGCCGGTAGGATTGTTGGGATTGCAGATAACGGCTAAATTCGCGTCTGCACTTTTCACCGTCGCTATGAACTTGTCAACGTCAAGGTCAAAATTTTTATCAAGCGCGAAGGGTACTGCTTGCGAATCAGCCGCCTTTGCATAAATTTTGTACATTGAAAAACTCGGCACGGGGTAGACTACTTTGTTACCGTCGCCGCCGAATGTATGAAAAACTTTTTCTATAATTTCACTGGATCCGCCGCCGATTAAAATTTGCTCCGGCTTTACTGAAAAATTCCGCGCTATCTGTTCAACCAGCGAATAATATTCTTCATTGGGATAACGATTCAAGCCGACGAAGTACAGCCGATTTATAACGCGCTCTTCCACAAGCGGCGGCAAGTTCATCGTGCATTCATTGGCATTTACCTTAATTCGATAATCGCGCTCCACTCCGTCATAAGACGGCATTTCGTCTAAACTTTTTCTGTAGTTAAGCAAAATATTTTTCGCCCCTTAGTGGTAGAATAATCTGATATGCGTCATAGCCATTGCGATATTGTACTTGTCGCAAGTTTCGATAACATTATCGTCACGCACTGAACCGCCTGCCTGCGCAATAAATTCAACGCCGGATTTATGCGCACGCTCCACGTTGTCGCCGAACGGGAAAAAGGCGTCAGAGGCTAAAGATACGCCGCGCAGATTTTTCAGCCACTCAACTTTTTCAGCGTCGGTAAATTTTTTCGGTCGCTCGGTGAAAATTCTTTGCCAATCGCCGTTAATCAAGTCGTCACTTTCATTGCCGATATAAACGTCAATCGCGTTATCGCGGTCGGGACGCTTTACATCAGACCTAAACGGCAGTGACAAGACCTGCGGGCTTTGACGCAAAAACCAAAAGTCCGCCTTATTACCGGCAAGGCGTGTACAATGAACGCGGCTTTGTTGCCCTGCGCCGATACCGATAGCCTGTCCGCCCTTCGCGTAGCAAACAGAATTTGACTGCGTATATTTCAAAGTTATCAACGCAATCATCAAGTCACGTTGCGCGTCGGCGGGGATAATTTTATTCTGCGTAGGAATATCTTTCAAGCAGTCCGCAGAAATTTTAATGTCGTTGCGTTGCTGTTCAAACGTCACGCCGAAAAGTTGTTTACGTTCAAGCACCGGCGGTACGTAGTCGGGATTAATTTTTAAAACAAGGTACGAACCTTTACGCTTGGACTTTAAAATTTCAAGCGCCTTGTCGGTGTATGAAGGCGCAATAATGCCGTCGCTTACTTCGCGCTTTATGTATTCGGCGGTCGATTCGTCGCACTCATCGGACAAAATTGCAAAGTCGCCGTACGAACTCATTCTATCTGCGCCGCGTGCACGTACATAGGCGGCGGCAACGGGACTTAAATCTTTTTCCGCGAAATAAATTTTTTTCAGCACGTCATCAAGAGGAAGACCTACCGCCGCACCTGCGGGACTTGTATGTTTAAAAGACGCCGCCGCAGGAAGATTCGTAGCTGCTTTAAGTTCGGTAACAAGTTGCCAGCCGTTGAGCGCGTCAAGCAGATTTATGTAACCCGGACGCCCGTTTAAAACTTCTAACGGCAATTCGTCTTCCGAAAAAATCCGTGCAGGTTTCTGATTAGGATTGCACCCATACTTCAATTCGAGTTCACGCATAAAAAAAATTCCTCCTTAACGCCAAAAACGGGAGCTACCGAACGCTCCCGTTTTCTTCGCCCAATATTTTCTTGCCTTTCGCCTTAAGCAAGAAGTCCGCCGGTGCATATATTAACATACATTAAAAATTTTTACAAGTACCGAAAAAAATTTTATCTTGCGACGATTTTTTCTGCCTTAAATTCAAATGCAGTACTGCGAATTATTTTTAGTATAAAAGTGATTAATTTCTAAAAAAAGTGCTGTAGAATTTTAAGCGCGAATTATTATATAATTTAAATAAACAATTTCAATTCAGGGGGCGTACTTATGCGCGAAAAAGTTGTTTTGGTAATTGACGATGACGATATGAATTTGCAGATAGCCAAAATGGTTTTGGAAAAGAAAGTTAAATGTCGAGTGATATGCGTTGATAATGGGCTTGAAGGCTTAAACATTTTGAGAAATGAACACGTGAGTTTGGTACTTCTCGATATTTTGATGCCTGAATTTGACGGCATTGAAACGCTACAAGAAATTCGCGCAGATGACAAATTAAAAGATACTGCGGTAATGATGTTGACTGCGGCAGGCGGCTTAGAAAATATTAAAAAAGTTTATCATCTCGGCGTTAAGGATTATATCAAAAAGCCGTTTATGCCGGCGGATTTGGTTTCACGTGTCACTAAAAAGCTGGCGGAACTTGAGCCGGAGAAAAAAGTTTTGCTCTTCGGCAAGCTGCCCAATGAATTACAAGAAATGCAAGAGATTATTGAGAAGAATTTTGACTACGATACATTGACGGCACTTACTGAATCTGACGCACGGAAAATTCTGCGCGAAAACGAAATTGCATTGGTGATAGTCGATTCGCACATAAAATTCATTGACGCATTTTGGATTTTGAAATATTTTTCGGCAAATGACAAGCTTAACAAAATTCCCGTCGCGGTAACCGATTCCGAAAAGCTGACCGAACTTCTTGAAAAACTTAATGCACCAAAAATTGATGAAAAGATTGATGAACCGGTTGCCGAATCTTTAGTAATTCGCACTGAAAAAAATAAACTTGCTCGCGTCGTCACGAATTTAGTAGGCTACGAATTGGACGTACATATTTAATTTTTATAAAGAGTTGCCAAAATTTTAAGGCTGTGGTAAAATTTTAAAAAAATAAAAATAGTGAAAAACGAAAATCCAGTCCACGTTAATCACGGCGCAACAAAAATCCCCAATTCATCTTTGGCGAGATGTCTTGGGGATTGCGTCTATTCAGACGCCAGTTTGGGATTGAAACGTCATAAGTTTTTCGTTTCTATAAACGGAAGTAAAAAGCCTGTCGCGCGAGTGGGGGCGGAGTGAGACGGTATCCCTTGCTTGCAAAACGTGAACAGGCTAGTCGCGCTCCTGAAAATGCCGGCGT
>CAMJNB010000067.1 GCA_946407175.1 uncultured Selenomonadales bacterium
CATTGACATTCAAAAAGTTTACAATTACGTCGTAGTTGAATTGAAAGAGGATTGGTGTAAATCCGACCTGCCGTACCTTGAAATTGCGGAGGCTATGCACAGAAAGCAACGTTACAAGTTAGAAGCGTTGATGGCGCGCGGCGTTGAGACCGGCGAACTTACGCAAGAAGAGGCGGAGTACATGCAGGCCTACGCGATAATCGGCAAGGAAGGCGTAATGTCATGTAACTTTCCGGAAATTCCCGTGAAATTTAGGTCTACCGACCCGATTGAATACAGCAAGGCGGTTACCTACGCAAGAAAGATGATGCGTAACATGGCGAATTACCTTGTTAAACATTTGCCCGGCTTTGAAAAGGCGTATATCAGCCGTGAAGCCGCAATGTTGGGCGCGCGTGAGTCTTGGCGCATTAAAGGCAAGTACTACCTTGTTGAAGACGATTACCATAATCAGAGCCGCTTTACAGACGCGGTTTGTCGTACGGCGTGGTTTATCGACGCGCATGGAGAAAAAGTTTCGGAAAAACTTCCTGCAGGCGGCTTTTATGAAATTCCGTATCGTTCACTGATAAGCGATAAAATTTCAAATTTAATAGTTACGGGTCGTTGTATCAGTGCGAGTTTTATTTTGCAAGCGTCGATGAGGATTCAGCCCACTTGCATGAGTATCGGCGAGGCAGGCGGCATTGCGGCGGCTTACGGCTTGAAAAATAATATTCCCGTCAATATGATTGAATGGGACAAAATTCCTGCGAATCAGCGCAGTTACGTCAGTCAAGGCTAAAAATTTTTTCGTACTATAAATGTTGAAGGCGTCGTACTTAATTTAAGTCAGCGGCTTTTTTTATTAGCCGGTAGCCGGTAATTAATCGCTAAAAGTTAACCGCTAAGAGCTAAAAGCTAATTCCTTTATCGTCTGCTATTGTAAAATCTTTGCGTTTTTGATATACTTCCTTGAATATTATGCGCCTTGTGTCGGAAGGCTGTACGTTTTAATTTAAGATTTTCTGTAATAAAAAGCAAAGGTGAAGTCATTGATTACCGAATTGATGATCGTGCTGATAGCGGTCGGTGCGGGAATAATTTTTATAGTTTGGCTAAATTCAAGGAAAAGACGCAATAACGAACTGGATCAGCAGGAGATAGAAGATTCGACAAATAAGTTTAAACAGGATTTGGAAAATACCGCGAACGAAATTATAGGGCGTATGCAAGAGCAAGCGTCTAATCTTGAAAATCTTTTGGATCATTCCGAAAGAAACCGTACGCAACTTGAAGGGCGCGTATCCGAACTGAAAAAACTTTTAAAGCGCAGTGAAGGTCAATCCACCGAAATTAAAGACCTGCTTGCAAGATTAGACGACGCGGTAGACGACATAAGCGTAATGCAACAGCAAATGGACTTGGTGGAACAAAAAATAAATGCGGCGATAAATATGCCGATGCAACAAATGCCGCAGATGATACCGCCGCCGCTTATGAACTCAATGATGCAGTCACAACCCGCCTTGCAACAAGCTATGGCACGTCAACAAATGCCGCCGCAACCCTTGAACCCGCGCCAAAGTTCCCTTGTACCTTCAATAATGCTGAAAACGCCGCAAGCCGTGAAAGCAGGTGCGCCGCAAATGCCGCAAGTACCTTCGCCGGAAACGTCGGAAGAATTTGCAAAAGTTTTGGCGCAGTCAATGGGCGCCGGTGTACGTCCGCCAATGCCGCCGCAACCTGCTCAAAGTTCAGTACACCTTTCACAGAAAACAAATCGGAAAGTACGCATGGTAAATTCCCCGCCCGTGCAAGTCGGTGCAACTACTCAACCTGCCGCGCAGTCCGGCTCTTCGTTAAGTTCACTTGAAAGACGTTCAAGACTTTTGGCAGAAAGATTATCCGCAATGAAAAGCGGTAAAGCTCCCGCCGCACCTGCCGCAAGCGTTCAACCTACAGGCAAACCGATTCAAACCGGCATTTCTACCGCGCAGTCAACCGACGTACGCCGTGCCGCGCTTGACGCAATAAGCCGCGCTACCGATAATCGCAACGCTACCAAAACCGATTCAGCCGCCGATAATAAAAATCCCGCCGGTACGTATTCGCCGCCGCGTAAAACCCCGCAACCTGCCGCCGCTGCCGCTCAAACTGCCGCGCAGACTCAACAAAATGAAACGGCTATTATTAAGAGTATGTTGCTTGCAGGTATGACTGTTGACGAAATTGCGCGTGAAACCGGTATCGGTCGCGGTGCCATTGAACTTGTGCAACAGATTATGCGACTTCAACTTGGCAGGAAATAGCTTACAGCTTACAGGTTCTAAAAGCTAAAAGCTGACACGGAGAAACTATATGAATTTAGACGGCTTTTCAATGCGTCCGTTGACAGTAGAGCTTAACCGCTTGCTTGTCGGCGGGCGCATTGACAAAATTACTCAACATAACAAAGTTACATTTACATTCACCATTCGGCAACCGGGCGAAACTTACAAGCTGAAAATTTCCGTCGCGCCGCAAAATCCCTCTGTCTACGTCGTGAAAAATTCCCTTGAAAATTTACCCGAACCGCCAACTTTTTGCATGGTGCTTAGAAAAAATCTTGAAAATGGTCGCATTGTTGACATTCGCCAACACGAACTTGACCGCATTATTTTTATTGACGTCGACACGATCGGCGCAGGCGGTATCATTCAAACGCTTACCCTTGCAATAGAGTTAATCGGCAAGTACAGCAACATTATCTTAGTCAGCGAAGATAAAATCGTCGACGCGCTGAAAAAGGTCGGTACCAATTCAAGCCGCGTTCGTACGGTCTTGCCGAATCAAATTTACCAACTGCCGCCCGCGCAGAATAAGACGGACATTTTCAGTGCGAATCTCGACGAAGTTACGAAAAATTTACCTGCCGATAAATCCATTATGAATTTTTTTCAAGGATTCGGTCCGCAAACCACGCAGGAAATTATTTTTCAAGCTGACTCAATCGGTTTAAAAAATGCGCTTGAAAAAATTTTACAAAACATAAAAAAGCCCACGCCTTGCTTAGTTGAGGACGCGGGTAAAATTTTGGCAATTTCAGCGTTGGATTTAAATTATCTGCGCAGCAATAAAAAAACTTTCAACACCATTTCCGAAATGTTGGAAGTTGCAGACGAAATTGCGGGAAGTTACACGCCGCCGGACAAAGAGAGATTTTTAAAACTCGTTCACAATGAATTGAAACGCGCCACGAATAAAATTTCCGTGCTGGAAAATGAACTTGCCGCCGCCGATAATGCCGACGATTGGCGAATCTGCGCGGATAACCTTTCAACCTACCGCTACCAACTCAAAGACCACGCCGACGACGAAATTACCGTTGCCAACATTTACAGCGAGACCGGCGAAGAAATTACAATTCCCCTTGACCGCAAAATTACGATTAATGCCAACGTCCAAGCCTTTTATAAAAAGTACGACAAGCTGAAACGCTCCGCAAGCCACATCATTGAACAGATTGATAAATGCCGCGCAGAAATTTCTTACCTTGAAAGCGTCGAACATTCCTTAATGTCCAGTGACACGCTTGCCGACATTGACGAAGTACGCGCAGAATTGACGGCGGGCGGCTACTTGAAAGGTGAACGCAAAAAAACGGCGTCAAGCAAAAAGCCTGAGCCGTTCAAGTTCACTGCGCCGGACGGTACCGAAATTTTAATCGGTAAAAATAACGCGCAGAATGACAGATTGACTTTCAAAATTGCCGAGCCTTCCGATATGTGGCTGCATACAAAGGAAATTACCGGTTCCCACGTCATAATACGCTGTAACGGTATTGAGCCGAGTGAAGAAACTTTGCTTTACGCCGCGCGCCTTGCAGTTAAATTTTCTAAGGCGGCGGGTTCATCAAAAGTCCCGGTCGACTACACGCAATGCAAATTTGTTAAAAAACCTTCCGGTGCCAAACCAGGCTTTGTCATCTTCACCAATCAGCATACAATTTACGTAAACGACGATTTATGAATAAAAATGAAAAATCTCTCCGACTTTACGCCGAAGGGATTTTTTTATTTCAGCTTATTGTTCAATTTTTTATCAAAAGTGAAAACTTCTGCATTTTCAATTTTTTTTATACGCAATTAATATACAATCTACAAAATCTAGATTTGTTTCAGAAAAAATTTTCACTGCCTTGATAATAGTATTTTTATGTTCGATTTCAATTTCTGTTAGAATTGCTAAAATAGCATTTGAAATTTCTTCACGTTCAACTTTGTAAACGGACTTCAAAACATAAATGACCTCTGCTATAACTTCCGGCAATGTCCGCGCACCGTATTTTATAACTTCTTCAGCTTTTTTCGACATTTCCTCAACATCATTCAGCAGATAGCGTAGAATTACATTTGCGTCAATCAAAATTTTTTGCATATTTTTCACTCGCCGACATTTCCCAAGCAGATTTTTCTTTCTCAATTAAATTTTTATCAGCGTATTTTGATAAAATTCCGAATGCCGATTTTGTTTCCGGAATTAAAATATTTTCTCGTACATACTGTAAAATCAAAAAAATTTTTTCATCCGGTAAAACTTCTGTAATTTCAATCAGTTCTTTTCTTAAAGCTGACACTTTTAACACCCCCAATGAATTTTATACATTCCTGCCGAAGGTGTCAAACTTAAAAATTCCCCTGCCATTGCCGCAGGGATTTTTTTTATTTTGCATTTGTGGTAAAATTACGCCAAAAAAATTTTTTTAAGAGGTAAATTTTAATGATTAACATTGCAGTACTCGGCACGGGAAAAATTATCCCCGAAGCTATTGAGGCGATTCAAAAGTCTAAAAAATTTAACGTCACCGTAATTTGGGCGCGACAGCACAGCCGCGACAAGGCTAAGGCGCTTGCCGAACAGTTTAACGTAGAAAAAATCAGCACCGACATTGACGAAATTTTAAATGACGAATCAATTTCTTTCGTCTACATCGGTCTTGTCAACAGCGTTCACTATGAATACGCGAAAAAAGCTCTTGACGCAGGCAAAAATGTTATCGTGGAAAAACCTTTCACCGTGAATTTTAATGAGGCGAAGGAACTTGCCGACATTGCCGTTGCAAAAAATCTGTACATATTCGAGGCAGTGACCAGTTTGCATACGCCGAATTTTTACGCCGTGCAAGACGCGCTTGATAAAATTGGCGAAATTAAATTTGTTCAAGCTAACTATTCGCAGTACTCAAGCCGCTACGACGCCTACAAGGCAGGTGAAGTAGCTCCCGCATTCAATCCCGAAATGTACGGCGGCACCCTGCGCGATTTAAACGTCTACAACATTAACCTTGTCACCAAACTTTTCGGTCTTCCGCGCAGATTGAACTTTACTGCCAATCGCGGCTTTAACGGCGTCGACACGTCCGGTATTTTGGTTTTGGTCTATGAAAAATTTATCGCAAGTTGTATCGCCGCCAAAGATTCTGAAAGTCCCTCGTACTTCGTCATTCAAGGTGACAATGGTTACATCAAAGTTGACGGTGCGCCGAATGTTTTTAAGCCGGTTGAAATTTCTGTTCGCGGCGAAAAGCCTAAGCGATTTAACAAAAATAAATTTGAAAATCGTATGGTTCATGAATTTATTGAGTTCGCCAAAATTTTTGAAAAGGGCGATTATGACGAAATGCAACGCTGTCTGCAGACTTCTCTTACCGTAGTGAAAATTGTCGACGCATGCAGTGGGAGATGAATTAAGAATTAAGAATGCAGAATGAGCGATTACAAGCTACCGGCTAATAGCTAAAGGCTATAATTTACCTTTAGAAAAAATATTTGACAATTTTTCTTTACAAGCTTAATATCCTATAAAAGATTTTTTTAGTTTTTGGAAAGGAGAATTTTTTTTATGAAGAATTTGAAAAAGTTTCTAATCGCAACCGCCGCTTGTACCGCTTTGTTAGGCTTAACCCCTGCCAATGCCGCGTACCAGCTCAGCGACGAAGTAACTAACCCGCCCGCCGCACTCCAACTTGCCAGTCAAATCGGCGTTTTGAAGTACGAAAATCCCGCCTTGCGCTCCGCCGCTGACAAAGACGCTATCGTTATTTTAAGTTTCGGCACCACCTACAAAGACACTCGCGCCAAAACTATCGACGCTACCGCTAAGGCTATTGCCGCCGCGCACCCTAACGCTAAAGTCGTCACGGCATTTACAAGCCACATTGTCCTTAAACATATTGCCGAAAACGAAGGTAAATGCGATTACAAGACGCCGGAAGAAACTTTGAATCAACTCAAACGCGAAGGCTACACCCGCATTGAACTCGTACCCCTTGCCGTTATTCCCGGCATTGAATACAAGTACGATGTCGCTCTTTTCCATGAATATAAATCCCAATTCAAAAAAATGACGCTTGCCACCCCGCTTATGTATTGGCAGGGGCAAGAAGGTCAACCCGACGACGTTACCGCAGTCATGGAGGCTATGAACTTTCCCGCCTACAAAAAAGGCACCGCTATCATGCTTATGGCTCACGGCACCCCCGATCCTTCCAATGCCTATTACTCCGTCATTCAGAATAAACTGCGCGAAATGAAACGCGGCGACGTTCATATTTATACCGTTGAAGGCTGACCCGCTCTTGAAGAAGTTGCCGGCAAGCTTAAAATGCACAAAGTCAAAAATATTATCCTTATGCCGATGATGATGGTTGCAGGCGACCACGCCAACAACGATATGGCAGGCGACGAGCCCGACTCTCATTTAAATTTCTTGAAGTCCAAAGGCTTTAACGTTGAAGTTCGCCTTCAAGGTCTCGGCGAAAACCAAAATATTCGCAACCTCTACCTTAACCACGCTAACGAGGCTTGGAACGAGCTTGTTAAGTAGCTGTTAGCTTTTTATAACTGTGCTACCGGCTACCTCCGCTAATATCTTAACTTCAACCGCGTATAAATCGGTAGTGAGTAAGATTTATTCAACTTATTTTCACATAAATTTTATTTTTGTTTAACTTTAATTAACTAAAATCCTACTAATTATTTCGGAAATAATTAGTAGGATTTTTTAGTTTTTATTGTAGTGAATTTTTTTAGTTTTTTGATACCTATC
>CAMJNB010000068.1 GCA_946407175.1 uncultured Selenomonadales bacterium
GGCAAAAAGTCGTTGGGATTTTTTGTTTGCTGAAAAAATTTTATTCAAGCGAAACTTTTTCCAAAGTTATACCGATTGGCTGGCGTCGCAGTAAACATTCTGCCGCCTCCAATGATAAAAGCCAAATGTCCGCCGCCGGCAGTTTACAATGAGCGACGCGCTTTTTGGCAAGCGGTCCAGATTTTAAAACTAACTTAGTCGGCTTGCCCAGTATGATTTTGGATTTTTCACTTACGGCGTCGGTTATCGGCAGGTACGGCAACCAGTACAGCGGCGTTTCAAATTTTTTGGGATTCTGCGCGGCGTAGAGTTGAACGCCTTTGAATTGCAAGTCCGGCTCCAAAAGTTTGAAAAGCGATTGCAAGTTGTCGTGAATTAAAAATGTCGGCTCGAACAGAAAATCGCACTCAATGAAAAAGCCGCCGTAACGATAAAATGCAACGTCGTCATCAACTTTTGCGAAAGAAATTTCGTCCGTGAAGTAGGGATAATTTTTGCGATTAAAACCTGCCGCGTCAGAAATTGCGGGGGCGTCAGGGTCTTTTTTTATCCAAAACCACTCACTTACCATTAGAACCACCGTTTTTCTTCTGCGCGGCGGCATTTATTTTATCGTTCAAATTCGCTGTACCGTTTGAATTTGGTTTAGCGGCAGGCGCGGAATTATTGGTTGAAGGCGGTGTACTGCTTGGCGGGGTGCTTGTACCGGAGCCGGTATCACTTGGCGGGGTGCTTGTACCGGAGCCGGTATCACTTGGCGGGGTGCTTGTACCGGAGCCGGTGCTACTTTGCGGGGTGCTTGTACCGGAGCCACTTCCGCTTGAAGGTGAGCTTGTACCGGAGCCGCCTACGCTTGAAGGTGAGCTTGTACCGGAATTTGAACTTTCCGCCGCTTTTTTTGCGTCATTCAACATATCTAATTGCTTCTCGATAGGTGCTTTTTGATATTCGTCAAATTTTTTCGGGTCTTTCTTAATTTCGTCCAAGTATTTACTTTCCATATCGTCAAAATTCTTTTTGGCGTCTTGCAACATTTTAAGCTTTTCTGCATCTGTCGCGTCATTATATTTTTCTGCTTGCGCGGGGTCTTTATTAACCAAATCTGCGGATTTTTTTGCCTCCTGCAACATTTCTAATTGCTTATCGGTAGACGCCTTATTATATTCATCATATTTCTTAGGATCCAGCTTAATCAAAGCCGCATATTTATTTTCAATATCGTCAAAATTCTTTTTGGCGTCTTGCAACATTTTAAGCTTTTCTTCAGCTGTAGCCTTATTATATTTTTCTGCTTGCTCGGGGTCTTTTTTAATCAAATCTAAATATTCTTTTTCAAGGTTAGCAATTTCTTTTTCGTTCGTAACAGCTTTTTCCATATCCTTAGTAGATTTTGCGCCTGCCTTCATTTCTTCAGCGGCTTTCTTCAATTCTTCGCGTTTATCAGCTTCAGACATCTTGATATATTTTTTATAGCGGTCGGGATCAGACTTGATTTTACCAAGATACAAAGCTTCCATTGTGGCAAGCGGAATATCTTCTCTGGCGTCGACGCCTTTTTGGATGCGTTCGTTGACATTTTTGTTGACGTTGGTAATTTCGTCTGTCCAAGTTTTCGGGTCTTTGGGATTCTTCAAAACATTGGACGTACTTTTAGCGACATTACCCGCACTGCTCGCAGTATCAAAGCCATACTTAATCCAACGCGTTGCGGGAGTTTCGCCGGTGAATTTTTCTACCGTCTCTGTAACAGCTTTTCCGACTGCGCCGACACCTGCAATAACCGCACCTGTAGTAGCGACAACTTTAGCCGCCTTCTCCAATTTATTGCCAACACTTTTTAATAACGGAATTTCTTCATAGCCTAAGGCTTCAACTTCAAAGTCTACATTGGAATCAACTTTTTCGATAAGCGACAATTCAAAAGTTCCAAATTCGCCTTCAGTATAATTTTCCGTGTAACTGTCGAGGTAAACTTTTTTTGCAGTTATTACGCGAAAATCTCCCGCCTTCGTGAGAACCGATATAATAATTCCGCGATAAAAATGAAGAGATGCATCATCTTCAGGAATTACTTTTGCCCATTTCGATAACAGCAAAGTGTCGCGAATTTTATTTTCCTCTTTTGCCAGTCCTACCATGCTTTTGGCGTCTCCTACAATGCCGTTTTCTTTAAGCGGCAAGTACAAATTGCCTTTGATATGTATTTTTATGACGCGAACTTTCTTTTTGCCGGGTTTGTTTCGTTCTATCGCTATTCCTTGAACAGCATGAGGGACTTGATTTATCGGCGGAGGCATTGGAATCCCGCTATCAACTTCAACCGTCAAATAAGAAATGTCTATAGATTGTATAACGTTATCGCCGCCGCCCGTTTTGTCAATCAAAATATCAGGATTAGCACCACTAGAAACCCCACCAAGCATGTTTGCGGTAGACTTTACCTTGTTAGCCATCGCCTCCAATCTGCCTGCGGCTTTTTGGGGTTCAATGTTAGGCATTTTTTTTGGGTCTTTCCAAATTCTAATTTCATAATCCATAAATTTTTCACTCCTTATAATAACAATCAATGTGCGTCAAATTTTCAAAATTGCAATTTTCGTAATCAATGCCGAGCAGGTAGCAATGATACATTCTAATTGGCGCAAAATATTCGTCGTCGTCCGCGTCAATTTCGGACGTGCAATTTTCAAACGTACAATTTTTAAAGTAACACTCAAATAAATCACAGCCCGCCATTTTCAGATTTACGAACTTCGTCGAGGTAAAGCGGCAACGTAAAAAAAATGTGTCTGTCAAATTCAGATTCTCAAACGTGAAATTATCGAAGTGACAATCTTCAAAGTAACAGCTACTCAAATTTAAATCGTGAAATTTTTGGTTGTGAAAAATTTTCTTTTGGACGGGGCGGAAGGTTGTATCCTCATTGGCGTCGGGATTGAGTAAATCAATTTCCGGCAACACGGCAAAAACTCTGTTCTGCCAATCAAGGTACGTGCCGCAGGTGACGTAAAAATTTTCCGCCTTAATCAGCTCATCAAATTCATTGTAGTAGCTTAGACGCGGCGCAAAATATTTCACGTAGCACGTAAACAGAAAAATAATTTTGTCCAGCGTACCCCAAAACAGAGATTTAATTTCAACTTTAGAAATTTTACTGCGGACAAAAAATCTGTCGTCCAATGCGTCAAGTTTGAAGTCCCGCCAATGCGTAAAAAGAAAATCGGCGTCCATACGGTACCGCGCCCAAGATTCGCCGTAAACCCATTCTTCATTGTAAAAATCAATTTGCAACGTCGGCTTGTCGTCAATCATTGACGTGTTTAAAAAAGACAGGCTCATATACGCGCAAATTTGCCCTTCTCGCCGCTGAATTTCGTTCGCAAGGGAAATTGCCTTAACCCACTCTTCAAGGCAGTATTTGCGAATTTTAGGAAGTTCACGGCTTAAATTTTGACCGACCTTTTTTAAAAATTCCGTTTCAAGCGGCTTGTAGCGTTGGGTTATATATTCGTCGAAAGTTTGAATTAAATTACTCGCCGACAATGATATTACTGCCTCCCATATCAATTTGGTTCGACAAAATTTTTACGTGCGATTGACCACTTTGCGCGGTAATTTCTTTCTGTGAAACCATTTGAATTTTGCCTTTCGCGTCGAAAGAAACATTGCCGTCCGCGTTTATCACAATGTCCTTAGCCGAAACAATATTAATGCCCTTGTCCTTGTCAAGCTGAATGAAAGTTTTTTGATGTTCGGCGATAATCTCAACGCCTTTGTCCGTCAATAAAATTTCTCTGCCGCCCGGCGCCTTAAGAGATTTATTTTTCGGCTCTTTAAGCGGCGCGGTGTTAATCGAACTAAGCGCAAAAGCGTCACTTGTATCAATCGACGGCATTAAAATTCTCACGTAGTCATCAACTTCCGGCATAACGTACCAACCGCTGCCGTCCGCGCTTGAATACGGCGTCGCGAATGGAAACCACGTCGTACCTTCCGTGTATTTTTCGTCAACGTCAATCAAGTGCGCTTGAATTTTATCCTTTTCAACTTTTTTAACCTGCGCGCGAAAAACTCTGCCGTAAATATTTTTCTGCGCGGCAATGGGTACAAAAAAAGCCGTCTTGCCGACCAAAGTATAATTCGCCGTCAAAATATAATTGACGAATTTAAAATGCAAACTTTTCACGCGATATTCTTTTTTGTTAAGCTTGACCGTGTCGCCGATATTTAAATATTTGTAAACGCCGCCGACATTTACCGACGCAAAATCTTCGGCAATAACCTTAGCACCTTTCGCCTTCAACGTTTCATTGGCGTTTATGAATTGAAACTTAGCGTCGTCAAAGTTGTATGTAACCTGCGCGGATTCAAATTCAGCCGTCTGCTTAGATTCAGGAAGTCCGACAGTAAGTAGAGGCTTTTCGGCGGTAATGTCAGTGAAAACCGTTGCATTGAAGTGCGATGCCAGCCGCTTTATAAATTGCCACGACGTTTCATTAAGGCGAATAATCATTTTTTCAATAGCCTTGTCCGTGACTTTCAAATTTATTTTGCCTTCGCTGTCTTTAACCGCAGTTTTTAAAACGTCCTCGTACTTGTCGGTAAGTTTTTGGAAAGAGCAAGTTTCGCGTTTCCAATCCAATTTGCAGGCGGCGTCAAGTAAATCAACCGTCAAAATATTTTCGTCAATCGTCGGACGCAAGCTCAAATTTGAAATGTAGCCTTGAAATAAAACCGTGTCCTTTTTGTTAATTTTGGCGGAGATTTTAATTTTATCGGCGTTCGCCTGCTCCAAAAATTTTTTACCTTTCTTCTCGTCAACCTGCAACGTCAATCGCGCGTGAGCAAATTCGCCGGCGGTGTGATTTATTTCAAGTTGAAGTATTTGCAAAAATTCCACGCCGTCAATTTTTATGTCGTGTAAAGCGACGGCGTCTTCTGTTTTACTTGGTAATAGCGCCATTATTTAATTAACCTTTTCTCTCTAAGCTCTAAGCTAATAACTAAACTTCCCTCTACGTTCTGCCGTTAAATTATTCAAGCAGTCATAATAATATTTTGCGACGTTTTCGCCGTCAAATTCAAAAACCAATCGATTCTGCGCGTCGTATTCATACTGCGTGACCTTAACACGTCCGGTAGCACTTTGATCTGTCTGCAAATCAAGCCATTCACGCCGCTCAATGCAGTTGTCATTTAAATCATACTTCCAACGCACCAGCTTGAATTTATCGCCGACCTTTTGACGCGCCTCAATCAGCCTGTCGCCAACGTCGAAAATTTTTATATCGGCGTCATTCGGAATTTTTTCAGGCTTTTCAATCGGTGCAAAAATATCTTTCTGCGCGGCAACAATTTTATTCATCGGCGTATGTGCAAAGAAAAATTCGCCGACTTCGGTTTTAATTTCCAACAGCCGGTAAACTTTATCGTAAATGCAGGTGAACTTGTAGCCGCAGGGCGTCTTAATCATTGAAGGCACGGGCGATTCTTCGTCGTAGGCGTAGGAGGTGACTTGACCGTTAATGTCGTGCTTTAAAATTCGTCCCGCCATATCGCGTTCAAAAATTTCACGCCGCCAATCTTTCACGTTAAGGCGAACTCTCTTGCCGATTAATAAATTTTTCGACGAGTAAAAATAAATTTCTTCGTGACCGTCGCTGTCAGTCATTCTGATTAAATTGCCGTTCGCGTCGTGTTCATAATAAATTATCTTGCCGTCGGGCAAAATTTCACGTGTTAAAAGTCCGTCAGTGTAGCGCCAAAAATATTCGTCACCGTTTCGCGCAAGTCTGTAGTTTAATCTGAAGTCGGTGTCGTACTTGAAAAGTTCAAAAGTGCCGTCCGCATAAAAAATTTTCTCAATGAGTTTACGCCGCGTCCATTTGTACGTAATATCATCGCGACCGCTTTCAATGGTCTGCCGATTTTTGTCATCGTAGAAAAAATTTCGCGTACCGTTCGCGTCTGTAATTTTTACCAGCCGCCCAAATTCGTCGTACTCATTTTGAAATAGAATTTTGCCGCCTTCAATGCAAGTCGTCAAATTCTTTTTGTAGTCGTATGAATACTTTATCTTCGTGCCGTCGGGGTAGGTGACGCAAGTCAAAAAATTTTCGGCGTAATCGTAGCGCGTCGTACGTCCAATTTCATCGCGTACCGAGATTAAATTTTTGCCTTCATAAATAAAAAAGACTTCGCGCAGAGTTTGCAACGTCACTTTCTGCGGTCTGCCTTCAATATTAAACTGCCAGCGATTTGACAGCGAATTATATTCACGTTGCACTACGAAATTTTTAAGAATGTCGCATTGCACGTAGTCAGTAATTTTCAGCGTAAAATTTCCCGTCGCGTAGTCAATTTTGTATTCGTGCCGCGCCAATTCCGGCAACTCATTTTCAAAGTCCATAAAATTTTCCTCAACATTTCAGCGCGAAATACTTTTATCGTCCGGCGTTTTGGTAACTTTTTCCTTTACGCGGGATCTATCTTCCCTGCCGTGTTCGGCGTTAATTTGTTCTGAGCGATTTTTGGGACTGCCGCCTTCAAACTTGCTAAGTGAACCGGTGCCGCCGCCTGCCATAGGAATGTAGCCGACCTGCATTAACGCGCGTGTCTTGACGTTCAAATTACTGCCCTTCATCTCAATGGAGCTGTCTTTCACTTCAATCAGTGAACTTTTCTTGCCGTCAAGTTTAATCGTACCGCCGGAGCCGCCGCCGGAATTTTTATTTTCCGAATTTTTATCCTTGCGTCCCGTCAACTTGTCGAGTTCCTTTGCCAAGTCAGAGAGTTCAACTTTTTCAGCCTTCGAGCCGCTGTTTGTAATTTCGGAAGTGACTTTGCCGACGGTTGAACCTGCGGGATTGAATTGCACGGTAGCAGGTTGACCGAGACCGGCTAAGTACTGCGCGTAGCCCGCCATATGCGGTCCCGCCATAGTCAGCTGATTATCAGGCATCATACCCTGCGCGGACTGAATTATTATATCGCCCTTTGCAGAAAAA
>CAMJNB010000069.1 GCA_946407175.1 uncultured Selenomonadales bacterium
ATGTTAAGCACCGAATTGCACAAAATGCCTTGTCGATAATAAAGGACGGTGAAACTGTTATGATTGAGTCCGGCTCGTGTTGCGCGATTTTGGCTGAAGAAATTGCCGCCAATCGCCGCGACGTTACGATTATAACAAATTCGGTTTTCATTGCGTCTTTTATTCGTCAAAAACCTTTTGCGCATGTGATTTTGCTCGGCGGCGAATTTCAAAATGAATCTCAAGTTATGGTAGGTCCTTTGGTTAAAAAGTGCGCTGAAAATTTTCACGTCGACAAATTTTTTATCGGCACAGACGGCTTTAATCAGCGCGGCGCAATGGCGGGAAATATGATGCGCGCCGAAGCCGTACGCGATATGTCTGAAAGCGTCGAAAACGTAATTATTTTAACCGAATCAAAAAAATTTTCTCAAACCGGCGTTGTCCCTTTGTTGCCATATGAAAAAATAAGCGCGATTTACACAGACAGTAAAGCGTCCGAAATCGCGCCGAAACATTTTGAAACAAAGCTGATTATGACAGCCGATTAATTATTAATTTTTTCCGACAAATATTTACACCAATCGTCAAGCCCTGTTTCCTTCGTGCAGGAAGTCTCGACGATTTTTATTTTTGGGTGAATAGTTGATAAATCTGCGCGGGCTTGCTCCAAGTTAAAATTCGTGAACGGCAACAGGTCAACCTTATTCAAAATTGCAACGGCAGATTCTTTGAAAATAAGAGGATACTTTAGCGGCTTGTCGTCGCCTTCGGTAATGGACAGCACAACGGCTTTAATGTTTTCGCCAACATCAAATTCGGCGGGACAAACCAAGTTGCCGACGTTTTCAACAATCAGCAAATTAATTTCGTCAAGGTTAAGCGATTCCGCCGCGCGTCGTACCATTGCCGCATCAAGGTGACAGCCTCCGGCAGTGTTAATCTGCACTACCGGTACATTTTGCCGCTCAATTCTTTCGGCGTCACGCGCAGTGAACAAGTCGCCTTCAATCACGGCAACTTTAAATTTCTTTGTAAGCTTTGACAAAGTTTTTTCAAGCAACGTAGTTTTACCGCTGCCGGGCGAACCCATTAAATTCACGACGAAAATATTTTTATCGCGGAAAAGTTTTCGATTCTCCTCCGCGATTTTTTCATTTTCGCCCAAAATATTTTTCATCACTTTAACTTCCATATTACCCTGCCTTAAATTCATTTCACTGACTTAAAATAATATCTTGCATTAAAAATAAACCTTGACTTAAATTTTACAGCAACTTGACGCGCGAAACAAATTCGTTGCAGTCCAACGCGCCTTCAAGCGGTTTTCTGTCAAATACCATGAAGTAGCCGTACCGCTCCGAATTGGATTTTGACTCCCACAGCTTGCCGAGATTTAATTTTTGTTTTGAGTCCGAATTGTCGCGGTCGTCGCCTTTAACTTCAACCAGCAACAGTACGCCGGATTCAGTCATAATCATAAAGTCGGGGTAGTGATTGATAAAGCCGTTTATGAAAAATTCTTTCTTGGCGCGGTTACGGTGCCACCAACGCACATTGTCAAGCGCCGATACCTGCGAAATGATTTTGTATTCCAAATTGTTCATGTCGTCCGCTTCGGCAGTGTACAACGTCTTCGCCATATTTTTAGTGAAGTTGGACGGAGTAATTGTCGCCGGCATTTCGTAATTAGGCTTGGCAAAAATTTTTCTGGCGTCAACCTGCGCAAAAAAATTTTTCGTCGCGTAGTCGGCAAGCACTTCATCAATTTTCTGCTCAATGCGCCGCGCATAAGCCTCTGTGTGCTGTAACGTGTCACGAAGTCTTTCAACGTCGAATGTAGACAGCACCCGCGCCACGTAGTCGCGAACTTCTTTTTCACTTGGAAACTCTCTGTGCTGATTGATAATCTTTGCAATCTTACCCGCGCAGTGCCGAATTTTACTCGGCGTGCTTTGCAATGAATCAAAATGCTCGGCAAAATATTTGGCGTCACGCTCGGCAAAATATCTGTACGTTAAGCGGTTGGGGTCGTCGTAAAAATCATAAGCAACAATTTCACGGTGAATGTCGTCAAAATTAATTTCCGCGTCCTTATCAGTCAAGGTGCAGTTTTTGCAGAGAACTTCGCGTGAAACTTTTTCGTCCTCGCCGCCGCCGAACAAAAATATTTTTTGACCGCGCAGAAAGAATTGCGGCAGTACAATTTTATCGTCGCCTTGAAATGCTTTTTGCATTGGAAATTCATTTATCGCGTCAACGTGACTTTTCGGCGTCGCACTTGTACCGGCGGTTTTCTTTTTATAATCGTCGTCAATCTTCTGCGTAATGCCGAAGAGACCGTTTGTAACCGTGTCGACAGCTTTTTTAATTTCCTCTTCATCTTGCGGCAAATCTTTTTCAACTTTTTCAGCATTTTCAGCGTTATCATCAGTCGAAGTGTCGGCAGTGCCAATCTGCGCGGAAGTGTAGTTATCGGCAACTTCATCAGTCGCGGCGTCATCAACCTGCGCGGTGTCGGCAGTTGTCGGTACGTTGCCTTCCTCCGGTCTAAACAATGTCAATTCCAATTCATCAAGCGCGCGATACTCATTTTCAGAAAATCCCGCCGCATTCAAGCCGGCTGAAACTAAATTAAGCGTCGCACGAAAATCATCTGAAGAAGTCAGCACGTAACTCAAATTCAGCGGCGTCTGCGCAAAAGTTTTCGTGTAAGGTCTGCGCAAAATTCTGCCTACAATCTGTTCCACGTCAACCGCCGAATTTCTATTTGCCAAAGACGCCAATACATAGGCAAAGGGACAGTCCCAACCTTCCTTAAGCGCGTTCACCGTAATTATGTAGCGAATTGGACAATCTTTCGACAGCAGGTCAACGCCTTTCAATTCGTTTATCGTCGCCGTCTTTATGGCAATTTGTTCAGCCGGAATTTTATCTTTCGTTATCAATCTGTCACGAACTTTATCAAACGTCGCACGATCTTCCTTGCCTTTTGATTCGGCTTGAAACAAAACTATCGGTCGAATGTAATCAATTTCATCAGCCGCGTACTGTTCAAGCCTGTTTCTGACACTTATCGCCTGTTGTATCACGTCGCCGCGCACCTGCTTATTGAAAACTACAAGCGGAATTTTTATCATGCCTTCTTCTTTCAAGTCCCGCGCAGGTACAAAGCTTATGACGTTGCTTGTAGCTTTCGGCGTCGCGGTAAGCTCCAAAATAAAGCTGGGATTAAAATTTTTCAGCATTTCAACGCTTAACGTCGTCGTGGCGTGGTGGCTTTCATCAACTATCACAATCGGTCTGTAGTGGCGTATCGTGTTTATCAGCGAATCTTCCTCCGCGTCGGCTAATTTATCTTTGTCCGTAATCTGCGCGGCAAAATTGCTCATATGCGAATTTTCTTGGTAGACTTTGTAGCCGTCCTTATTCTTGCGGCGGAATGAATCGTAACTCAACACCAAAATTGAAAGTTGCTCGTTCACTTCAATCGGCGAAAAATTTTCTCCTGCCAAAAGTTGTTCCTTTGTATAAACTTGCACTTGACCGTTAAAATCCGCCGTAATCTTTTGCCGGTAAGGGTGCGTCGCGTCACTTAAATTTTTGTACGTCTGCGTCAAAATTGTTTCCGAAGGCACTATCCATACTACAATCCGTGACGGGCAAAGGCGGTGTATCGGCTTAAGGCTCGCCGCCGCCATAAATGTCTTGCCGCCGCCGGTCGGGACTTTAAAGCACACTTGCGGCACGCCCGCTATATTGTTGTGATACGGCACGCCTACTATGTCTGCCTCCGCCGCGCAGATTTTGTACGCCGTCTGAAACGTGTTGCCCTCACTTAAAAGCTCCAAAAATTTTTCAAGACTGTTTATCGCCTTCCGCTGATAATTTTTCAATATCATACGTCTTCACTCCAAATTTTTACTATATCGCGCGGAATTTTTTTGAACTCTATTTTAAACGTGCAGGATTGTCACTGCGTCCCAGCAGATAATCCGTCGACACGTCAAAAAAATCAGCAATTTTTATGACAGTATCAAGCTTGGGTCTTGCAGTACCGTATTCAAAACGTTGTACAGAGACAGAAGTTACACCAATTCCTTCGGCAATAGCTTTTTGGGTAACACCAGTCTGCAAACGAAGTTTTTTCAATCTTTCATTCAAAATCATTTCTATCACCTCTTAAGATAACTTCTTGACACTTCACACCAGGTAGTGTACACTACACGCAACGTAGCTTGAATTTATATAAAATGATTATATCAGACGAAAGGAAGTTTTTAAAGGAGTGGAGTATAGATGAAGGAATTGGTATTTATCAAAAATGACCAAGCACTTACAACCAGCTTGAAAGTGGCAGAAGTTTTTGAAAAGCGTCACGACCACGTTTTGAATAGCATTCGAGCTTTAATCAAGCAAATGGAGGGGCTCCCGAGAAATGGGGACACCCCCTTATTCAAGGAAACAACGTACATTCACGAACAAAATAAGCAAAGGTATCCTATGTTCCTAATGAATCGCGACGGCTTTTCTCTGTTGGTAATGGGCTTTACCGGAAACAAGGCGTTGGAGTGGAAATTATCTTACCTTCAAGCCTTTAATAGTATGGAAAAAGCCTTAATTGAATTGCTTGAAAAACGCAAAAACGCAGAATGGCAGGAGGCACGTGATGCCTCAAGGCGCGGTTGGCGACCTTTAACCGACGCTATCAAAAAATTGGTAGAATTGGCGCACGAACAGGGCAGTAAAACCGAAGAAAAATTTTTCTATATGACTTATGCCAAGTTGATGAATGGTCTGTTGCACATTAAATCCGGTAGCCGTGACAAAATTGAAACGTGGCAAAATTACGAACTTGAAAAATTTGAATTTATGATTAAATGCATTCTTTCAGACAAAGTGCCTACCAAAGAAAATTACAAAAAAATTTACGCCGCCGCAAAGCAAGCGCTTGAAAATTATTGCACGCTTTCTTTTATCAATCAGCGCTTTATCGAGGGAAATAACGCTTAAGCAGTTTTAAGCGCGGGTACATCATACAAAGCCACTTGTCGTGCCGCGTTAAATCTTCGCCCTCACGTCCGACAACTTGACCGAGCCATTTTTGAATCTGCGGCGAATTGACGTTATCGTTATAAATCCAGCCTTCATTGCCGGTGTTATAAGGCGGATCAATATAAATGCACTTAACGCGCCCTTCGTACAGCGGGAGCAAAGATTTAAGTGCGGTAAGGTTATCGCCGTGAATGATTTTGTTGCCGGTCGTGCCGCCGAAATTGTAGCAGTGATTTAGAGCGTGACAAGGGACTTTGGCGGCGTAGTTTACAACTTTGTCTTTACCGAGCCAATTAAGCGTTGGCAAAAAATCACTTCCCTAATCGTCATAATGCCCTTTGCAAGACATAATTGTATAATTATCTGCAACAGAAATGTAAACCAATCGGTTTTTTTCGTCAATGCGTCGAGAGTAAGTATCTGGCAGATTATTCAATTTTTCGGGCTTACCTTCGCCGTTCATAGCGCCTTCACGTTCAATGCTTTGAAAGAGCCGATTAATTTTTTTGAGAGTTTTTTTGTCGTCTTCTTGCCACGCTACATACTCTTTCCAAGCATTGGGGTCAAAAGACATCATTAAGCCATAGCCTCCAATTCATCAAGAGACTTAGTGATAACGTTGCCTTTTTTAATTTGTTCGTAAGCAAGGTCAAGTTTTGCAAGATAGCGCGCATTGTTAATACACTTTTCAATTTCCTGCCCGTGACGCATTGCCACTTCATCAATGAAATGTTTCCATTCGTTGGCAGTAAAAGTAATGCTGTCTTCATCGGGTTTAATGCCTATAACGTCCATTACAATCGCACCTTTCTAAACAACCTGCGTACCGATACCTGCGGCGGTGAAAAGTTCAAGAATGATAGAATGAGGTAAACGACCGTCGATAATGTGAGCTTTGTTGGCGCCGTTATGAAGAGCGTGAAGGCAGGCTTCAACTTTTGGAATCATACCGCCGGAAATAATTCCTTCGCGTATAAATTCGCGTGCCTCATTCGCGGTAAGCGTAGAAAGAAAAGATTCATTGTCGCCTAAAGTTTTATAAACGCCGTCCGTGTCAGTAAGCAGTAAAAGTTTTTCAGCGCGAAGAGCACCGGCGATATCTGCGGCAACGTAATCGGCATTGATATTGTAACTTTCGCCGTCCTCACCAACACCGATTGGCGCAATGACCGGTACATAGTCACGCGAAATTAAATCTTCCAAAATGCGCGTGTCAACCTTTTTGCACTTGCCGACGTAACCGATATCGACTTTAACCTTGTCGCCTTGTTCGTAAACGGTGGCAAGTTTTTTTTCTGCCTGAATTAAGCCCGCGTCCTTGCCGCTTAAACCGACAGCACGAAGACCGCGCCGATTGAGCCGCGTGACAATTTCGGAATTAATTTTGCCGTCCAAAACCATTTCGGCAATTTCTACGGTTTCTTCGTCCGTGACACGTAGACCGCTGACAAATGAACTTTCCTTGCCGACTTTTTTAAGGAACTGCGTAATTTCGGGACCGCCGCCGTGAACAATGACAACCTTAATGCCGACGTACTTCATAAGCGCCACGTCCTGCATAACTTTTTCTTTCAGTTCGTCATTAAGCATGGCATTGCCGCCGTACTTTATGACAATGGTTTTGCCGTAAAATTCTTGAATGTAGGGCAGAGCCTCAATCAAGATATCGGCTTTATGCGCGGCGGTGAAAGTTTTAATCTGCGCGGCACCTTCGGCGTCAAGTTCATCGTCTTTTTCATCGTCGGAATCTTCATCAAACTGGGACGACATTTTAATAATTTCTTCTGCCAGTTCTTCATCCGTGATATCGGGATTGAGTTTAACTCTGCCGATAAGTTCAAGCGTCCAATCTTCAATCAGCTTGTCATCAACTTTGGCGTCTTCGATTAAATCTTCAACCGAAACAT
>CAMJNB010000070.1 GCA_946407175.1 uncultured Selenomonadales bacterium
GCGTCATCTCCGTCATGTAGTTTGCACTTGCGGGACGGAATAAAATTCTGTCCATGTTAAAGCCGATCGCCTTCATGCGGTCGTAAAGCTGATTAATCGTCGAAATGCTTTCAAACTCTTTTATGCGCATAAGGAAAACTGCTTTCGGCACCATCTCGGAAATTTTATGCCAAATTTTTAAAATGTCGTCGTTAATCTCGTAGTAACTGCAAAGCGTACCGAAAACGGGGTAATCTCTCTTCGTGCAGGGCGCATACTCCGGCGTGGGAACGTCCTCTCTCTGCGCGTAGCAAAGATTGACCGGCATGTACAAAAGTTTTTCGGTGAAAAGCTTAACGTCGGGATTCATTTCAGCCGGCGGGTTCATAACTTCATCGGTAATGAAATAATCCATTGTATCAAGACCGGTTGTCGAAGGATAGCCGATGCCGCTTATTTGAATGGGCGCCGGCTTGTATGCAAAGACAGGTAACGCATTACCTTCGGCGTGACCTGCGGGGTCGATTAAAATATCAATTTTATCGTCGTGAATTTTTTTCGCAATTTCTTCAAACGTCATGTCCTTGACAACTTCGTAGTGTTCGGCAAATTTTTTGTAAAGCCCCGTGTAAATGTCTTCAAAGTCGGTCAAGCTGTAGCAGGTGACTTCAAACTTTTCACGGTTATGCGCGGCAATCATACCGAAAATCGCGGCAAAGTTTTGGTGACGGTTGAAGATTGAGGAGACGTAGCCGATTTTAATTTTTTCACCGCGTTTGTGGAAGGTTTTGTACGGCGTAACGTCATTGAAAAGTTTTTGGTAATGGAAATTTGCAGTCGCGATTTTTTGTGACGGAATGTCGAGAAGTTCAAGGGAGGAGAATAATCCGCTGAACAATTTAAATTTTTTGTCGCGGTCTTGTGAAAGGTTGGACGCACGCTCGTAATTTTCCGCCGCCTCCGGTGCCCTGCCGTTCAACAGTGCAATCTTAGCGCGCAGTTCGTGATAGTCGCAGACAAATTGTATCGTGTAATTATTTATGTTATCACGTGTGAAGGCAACTTTTTGAATGGCGTCGTACGCGCCGACATAATCGCGCAGAATTTTTTTGCACGCGGCTATGTGGTAGTAAATTTCATTTTTATGTTTTTCGTCAGCTTGAATCGCCAATTCCAAATTATAAAGCGCGCGCTTGATATGGATAATGTCTTTAACTTTTTCGTCGCGGAAGTCCGGTTCAATCTCGAAATACTCCATTGCACGCTTGTAATATTCTTCCGCCATTTCAACGGTGACGGGCTCGGCGTCCTGCGGAAAGTCCGGCAACTCTTCGCCGTTCATCCACGCATTGTAAATTTTTTCGTAAGCCGCCTCAACTTCACCCATATAAATTTCGTCGTTCATAATCGGCGAAGTTTCCATTTTGCGGCGAATAGTCAAATGGTAATCGCGAATCCTGTCCCAATCATTGGCAAGGTCAACCGCCTTTTGAATGTATTCTTCTTCACTGAAAGCGCAAAGTTCACCTAAGCCTACGTTTGTCAAGAGAGAGTAGCCGAAACGCGAATTATGACGTTCCTGCACAAGCGTAATGACAGGCAGTCCCATATAAAGCGCGTCGCAAGTCGTACCTCCGCCGGGATAAGGGAAAGTGTCAAGCGCAATGTCGGCGCGTGCATATTTCGGCAGGTATTTTTGTTCGTCCGGCTCGTAAATCAATTTTTCGCGCGAAAGTCCAGCCGCCTCAATTCTTGCAATCGCGTGGTCTGTACCGTACTTGTCGCGGAAGGCTTTACCCTTCAAATAAAGTTTTGCATTCGGCACGGCGTTTACAATTTTCGCCCAAACTCTTAACGTCTCGTCGGTAACCTTAGTGAAGTTGTTAAAGCTTATGAAAGTTACGTAGCCGTTTTTCGTACAAGGCGCGGGATTGACAACGGTCGGTTCATCGTGCCACATGTAGCAGAAGTGACTGTGTTGCAGGCGTAACATTTTTTCAGAGAAAAATTTTTCATTCAAGCCTACGGGGTCGGTGTACTTGTCAACCATGAAATAATCAATCGCCTTGACGCCGGTCGTGTTAAACCAGCCGATAGCGCTTATAATAATCGGCGCGGGTTTGAAACAGACAATGTTCATGACGTTATTCGCCGTGTGACCGGAAAGGTCGACGAGGATATCAATTTCATCATCTTTAATCCTCTGCGCGGCAACTTTCGGATCGTCGAAGAGAATATTTCTGAAATGGTCGACGCTCTTTTTAAAATCGGCGGCGACGTGGTCTTCTTTATTTTTGGCGTAAATGTAAACTTCAAACTTGCTCTTGTCGTAGCATTTATAAAAAGCGTAGCTGAAGAAGGCGACAACGTGTCGGCGAATGTCGGGGGAAATGTAGCCGATACGAATTTTTTCATGGCGCGGATGCGTTTTTGGGTCGTGCGCCATAGGTTCCACAAAGTTGTAAAGGTCGTTGAAGGCGCAAATTTCTTCGTACAATTTTTCGCGGCTGACATTTACGTTGTGCAAACTGAAAAGGTAGTTGCTGTAGTCTTCGCGTTTAATTTTTTCGACGTAGTATCGCGCATTGGGGTCGACGGGAACGTTTGTATTCATCTTCGCGCTAAGTTCATAGTGCTTTAAAGAGTTAGGCGCGTCGCCTGCATAGCGGTAGGCGTGACCCAAAATGTTGTGAATCATCATGCGCGTAAGAAGGTCGATATTGGGATTTTCCAGCGCCATTTCCGAATACTTGATACAGCCGCCGTAATCCTGCTTTAAATCGCAAACACGTCCGCGCAGAAATAATCTGTATGCAGTCGGCGGGAAATGCTCCTCAAGGTACGTAACGGCTTTATCGGCTTCTGCTGTTCGATTGTAGTCAACGTAAATCGACGCCACTTTTTCTGCCGGCATCGGATCATCGGGTTCAAGCTCCGCAATTTTTTTAACCGTCTCCAAAGTTTTGGATTCGTCGTGTAATTCGCCGTGATAGCGAAATAAGTCTTTTAAAAGTTCGTCAACCTTTTTGCGTTTCTTTTCAATATCTTTTTTCTTCGGCTTAATTTTTCTCATTAATAATTTTCACCCTTTTTTGAATTAAGAATTTTTACAAGCTAAAGGCTAATAGCTAATAGCTAACCGCTAACCGCTAAATTCCATTGGATTTTATATCAAAAATTTATAAATGTAAACTGCGCGGTACAAAAGTTTAGGTGCCGGACTATTTACTACCCTCCCTAGTTTACAATGCGGAGAGTTTTTGGTAAAATTGGCGGGTTATAAATTCAAAATATTGGAGGAAATTTTTATGGACAAAATTTGGGTTACGGTTCCTGTGACGGTTAAGGCGAAACTTACCGAAAAACTTCGTACGCGCATTATTGAGGACCTTGATAAAACCGTTAATCAAATGGACCTTGAAATTAAGCAGATTAACATTGACCGTCAGCGCGAACTGAATAACCACCCCGAACAGGGTGAACAGATTGTCCGCTTTTTCGGCAATGAAGTTAATAAACGTCAGCAAACCCGTGAAGAGGCGCTTAACCGCAAAGAAATTATTGAAAAGCTTGCCATTGGCGCGGAAATTGTTCAAGCTACCCTGCCGCATCAAGTTGAATTGAAAATCGGCGATGACTTCAACGAAATTACCAACGTTGAAATTTTGCTTGAAGACGATAAAATAATTGCGATTCGCGGATAAAATTTTATGGCAGAAAAAAATTCCAATGAAGTAATAATCGGCAAACTCGGCAAAACTCACGGCTTACACGGTCTTTTGAATATCATTCCGCTTACAGACTTTGAAGGACGTTTCGACGATTTGAAAGAGGTTTTTGTAGGCGGCAACTTGCGGCAGATTGAAAGCGTCGTTCATATCGGCGAAGAAATTTGTATAAAGTTCAAAGGCATTGACGATCGCGAAACTGCAAAGACTTTGACGAACAAAATTTTAACCGTGTCGCGCAGTCAAGCCGCACCGCTTGATGAAGGCGAATTTTATACCTTCGACATAATCGGCTGTGAAGTTTTTGACGGCGAAAAAAAAATCGGCGTTGTCACCGAAGTTTTAAAAACCGGCAGCAATGACGTCTTTCAGATTGAAACTGCTGACGGCAAGGAAATTCTGATTCCCGCGCTGAAAAGTGTCGTCGAAGAAATTAACATTGCCGATAAAAAAATTTTTGTAAGCGGCTACGAAAATGCAGATTGATATCATAACGCTTTTTCCCGAAATGTTCGGCGGTGTATTTGGCGAAAGTATCGTTAAACGCGCCGTCGACAACGGGATTTTAAAAATAAATTTAACGCAACTGCGCGACTTCGCCTTCGACAAGCACAAACACGTTGACGATTCGCCATTCGGCGGCGGCAGCGGCATGGTGCTTAAGCCGGAACCGATGTACCGCGCAGTTCGTCACGTTTTGGCGTCCGATGAAAATTTATCGCGCAGAATTATAATCACCGACCCCGCAGGTACAACGTTCAATCAAGACAAGGCGAAAGAGCTTGCGACGTTCGAGCGGCTTATTTTTATTTGCGGACATTATGAAGGTTTTGACGCGCGAATTTACGATTTAGCCGACGAATTAATTTCAATCGGCGATTACGTTTTGACCGGCGGCGAACTGCCTGCAATGGTAATTGTCGACGCAGTAGCGCGAATGTTGCCGGGCGTACTTGGCGCCACCGATTCTGCCGTAACGGATTCTTTTTTTGACGGCATTTTATCCTATCCGCAGTATACAAGACCGCGCGACTTTGAAGGCAAAACGGTGCCTGACGTACTGCTTTCCGGCAACCACGCCGAAATTAATAAATGGCGCCGTGAGCAAGCTTTAAAGCTTACTGCGTCACGACGCCCTGATTTATTGGATATTAGCTGGTAGCTTTTAGCCGTTAGCTTTTAGCTGGTAGCTTTTAGCGGATTATATTTTTAATTGCTAATTGCTAACCGCTAATCAGCCCTTAAGCTTTTTAACTTCGTCAAGCAAGTATTCATTCAAAATTTTAATGTACGTCCCCTTCATACCGAGTGACTTCGATTCAATGACGCCGGCAGATTCAAATTTACGCAGAGCATTTACAATGACAGAACGCGTAATGCCTACACGGTCGGCAATTTTCGACGCTACCAGAAGTCCTTCGCGCCCGTCCAATTCGCTTAAAATATTTATCGCCGCTTCAGATTCTGAATAACTAAGCGTCGCCAACGCAATCTGTACCGTAGCCTTTTTACGCGCCTCAATCTCAACTTTTTCAGTATGGTCACGGAGCATCTCCATACCCACTACCGTAGCTGCATATTCGGCAAGTATCAAGTCATCTTCCGTGAAGTCCTCATCATAACGCGCCATGATAAGCGTACCGATTCGACGCCCGACGCCGTAAATCGGAACAATCGTGGTATTTTTACTTTCAAATGAACAACGCGCATTTTCATCATAAGCACAGGTACCGCTACGCGTACGTCGATTAGCTTGAGTATCTTCCAATCGATTAAGCCAGCGCACATACGGCTTGGGAAATCTGCCTTTGCGAATGACTTTTTCAATCATAAGTTCGCATTCAAAATTGTCCGTGAAGGCGTAGCCGCAAATTTCGCCGCTCTTATCCATAATATAAACATTTGCATCAAGTACGTTGCTTAAAACCTTTGAGACGCCGTCATATTCTACATTTTCAGAACGTTGCAAAAGTTTATTAATTTTCCGCGTCTTCTCCAAAAGTGTCGTCATATATTCAAATCTCCTCTCAAAAAAATTTTCGTGCTTAAGAGTTATATAAATAATACCACATAATTCTATGAAATAAAAGCATTTTTCTGAAATTTCTTTTTTATCGTGAAATAAATTTTTCTTTTTATCGTAACAACGCGGCGAAAATTTTAGACTCTGCGTTTCAAGATTATACTTGTAAAAGAAAAATTTTTGTGCTATTATTCGATAAATTAAGGATGAATAATTTTTTATGGAAGAAAGGACGGGTGATTAACATGGCAATTACAATGGGCGGCGTGAACAATTCGCTTACCACGTTGAATAACATCAACAGTGCCATGCAGAAGACCACGCAACAAATTGCAACGGGTACAAATTATCCCGTAGCGAAAAACGGCAGTTCAGCTTACGCAATATTAAAGCGTATGGACAGCCACATTTCCTCAACGTCGCAATCGGCGCAAAATGTTCAAAATGCCGGAGCAATGATAAAAACCGCTGAAGGTGCTACGGCTAACACCATTACCGCGCTGTCTACGATTAAGGAATACATTATGAAGGCGGCGGACGGTGCAACTACCAATTCCGACAGAGCCGCGTTGCAGGAAGGCGTAAACCAGCTTGTATCGCAGATTGATGAAAATTCTCACGTCACCTACAACGGCAAGCACATTTTGGACGGCACGGAAGAAAATTCCGGCATTGCAGGAGTTATCGGCTACGAAAACTTTAATCTCGGCGATATCCGCGCAGAAACTCTCGGCTTAGTCGACAATCAAGGCAATGTGACTTTGGACATTTCAACGCAAGACGCCGCGCAGAATGCCTTAGGCGTCGTAAACAACGCGATTGAGACAGTTCAAAACATAAACGATTCACTGAATATGTCGCTTGACGGCAGTGCTATCGACGCATCTCTTGACGAGGCAACCACGCAAGGCGCATACCTGCAACGTCTTGATTACCAAGAGGCGCTTTACAACACAATGGAAGAAAACGAAACTGCGGCGGCGTCCACAATCGGCGATACCGACATGGCAAAAGCCGCGATTGAATTAAATTCGCAAAAAGTACAAGAACAGCTTGCACTGCACGTAACCAATCTGTACAACCACAATCAAGCCAACATTATCAGCTTAATTCAGCAAGCTTAATTTACTCAGCAAGCTTAAATTATTGCGGGCATAGTTCATCGGTAGAACGAG
>CAMJNB010000071.1 GCA_946407175.1 uncultured Selenomonadales bacterium
ACGACGCAGGAAGGCAAGGCAGGTATTCTTCCCGCGCCGCCCAAACTGCAAACCGAAGACCAAATTTTATTGCCGACTAATTTTGGGTGGAAGTCACTTGCCGATACAAACATTTACATTGGTACGACGCCTTCACAAAAATTTACTGCCGAATATACTGGCAACACGGTTTACCCCGCGTGGCAAGATTATGAGGAGCAAAAATTAAGTGTACGCGGCGACTTGTCGGCAACTGCGGCGGGAACTTACACGGTATATTTTAAACCCATCGGCTTGTATTGTTGGAGTGACGGCACGCGCGGCGAAAGGGCTGTACAGTGGACGATTGCACCTGCTTTAATCGCAATTCCGACTGCCGCGACTACCACTTTTGACTACACGGGCAATGTAATTTCTTTAAATCCCGCAAACGTCGACTTGACCAAAATGGATAAAAGCGGCACCGATTCGGCAATCGAGCAAGGCAACTACGCCGTCACGTACACGCTGAAAGACCCTGCAAATATGCGTTGGAGTAACAATTCAACGGCGCCGATTACCATAAGCTGGAAAATCGAGTTGAAGGCACTTGCTAAACCTTCTGCCGCCAATACCACTTTTACCTACGACGGCAACACGAAAAAGCTTGAAGTTGACAATTGCAATGCGGCGTTTATGACTGTTACCGGTACGACGTCCGAAATTAACGCGGGAACTTACAGTGTCACGTACGCGCTGAAAAATAAAGCGTCAATGCAGTGGGCAGACGGCAAAACCGATGACGTCACAATTACGTGGACGATTAACCGTCAAAAAATGACGTACGCCGAAAGTAATTTGACTGCCAACCCTCTTGAATATACCGGCAATAAGCAGAGTGTATCGCTTAACGGCTATAACTCGGCTAAGCACGTTTTAAGCGGCGACACTACAGGCACGGCGGCGGGATCGTACACCGTGACAGTTACACCTAATCAAAACTACGAATGGTACGAAGGCGGGTACGGTGGCAAGCAAGTTGGTTGGAGTATTGGCAGTATGTCATTTGCAAAACCTACCGCCGAAAAAACCGTTTTTACCTACACGGGCAATGCCGTAAGTCTTAACGTCCAAAACGTCAACTTAAATTATATGGACAAAACAGGTTCCGACACCGCGACGGCTAAAGGCACTTACTGGGTCAAGTACACGCTTAAAAGTGCAAGCTACACTTGGGCGGACGGCAGTAAAGACCCCGTGACAATTAACTGGTCAATCGGCGAAAATGCCGTTGCGATTCCGACGTTAAGCAAGACCGATTACACTTACAACGGCAAAAGTCAATCACCGACAATTTCAAATGGCGCGTCCGATAAATTTACCGTGACAGGTACGACCGCCGAAATTAACGCGGGGACTTACACTATCACCTACACGCTTAATGACCCGACAAATACCAAATGGGCGGACGGCACGAATAAGCCTAAAACCATTGAGTGGACGATTAAGCGCAAAAATTTGACTGCCGCGCAGAGTACCTTCACGCCGAAAACTATCACGTACGACGGCAACGCTAAAAATATTGCCGACAATTTGACCGGCTACAATGCGACGTACCACGATTTAAGCAGTCAAACATCAATGACTAACGCGGGGACGTACACCGCCAAAGTTGCACCAAAGGCTAATTATGCGTGGAATGACGGCACGTACGCCGCCAAAACTGTATCGTGGACGATTAGCCCTAAGTCTATCGCTAAACCGACTGCCGAGAAAACGTCATTTGATTATGACGGCGCGACTAAAACGCTGTCTTTTAAAAATTATGATTCGGCTTTGATGACAAAAAGCGGCACGGATTCTGCAAGCGCTAAAAACAGTTACAAAGTCACATTTACTCTTAATGATACTAAAAATTATTGTTGGGCAGACGGCACGACCGCTCCGCACGTTATCACGTGGACTATCGGCGCTACGGCAGTTACCAAACCTACTATCAGCGGCACGAAGTCTTTTGACTACGACGGCACCGCGAAAAGTATCACGGTCAACGGCTACAATTCAAACACAATGCTTTTCAGCGGGACAATTTCCGAAACTGACGCGGGTGATTATACCGCGACTTACCGGCTTAAAGACAAAACCAATTATGCGTGGGACGACGGCACGAATGACGACGTAGTTTTAAGTTGGAAGATTAAGCACCGCACTTTGGCTAAAAATGTTTCAGCAAATTTGGCACTTAAAAAGACTACGTACACGTGGGACGGCACAGCGGTCAGAAATGTTTCAGGAATTTACCGACTTGTAGGCAATTTGACTTTCAGCAAAGCCGATTTTAATGGTTGGAGCGACTACGTCGAAATTACCGGCGGCAATTATACATACCTTAGCCAGTCAAATCCGCCGCAATACGACGTCAATACAGATTTTACGATCGAAGTCAGTCCGATTAAAAATTTTCAATGGATTGACGGCACGCGCACGCCTTTGGTATTTCATTTCAAAATCACTGAAAAACTTTTGGACAAACCGACTATCAGCGGCGAAAGTACTTTTACTTATGACGGCACAACAAAAAGTATTAACGTTGAAAATTACGCGGCAAATTATATGTCGCAAAGCGGCACTCTTTCAGCAAGCAATGTGAATTCTTACCAAGCGTCGTATGCACTTTACGTGACAGAGGTTAAATCCGGTCAAAGTACCTATTTGCGAAATTTTGTCAAATGGAAAGACGGTTCCGATAATGCCGTTACGTTAGATTGGGCAATTACCGCAGGGTCAGGCATTACCAAACCTACTCTTTCAACTACAGAATACGAGTGGACGGGCGGAAGTATTTCACCCGACATAAAAGGCTACAATTCGTCCACGATGAATGTCAGCGGCACGACCACTGCAAGCGCTATCAATACTTACACCGTGACGTATTCGCTGAAAGACAAAACCAATACCAAATGGGCGGACGGTAGCACGGATGATGTCAAGATTACATGGAAGATTAACCGCCAAAAACTTACAAACGACGTCACGATTGATTCTGGCGTCACGCTTAATTACAACGGCAATACTCAACAACCAACGCTTAAATACGGCTCCGTGCAGTGGACAATGGCTAATCTTGCTACTTACTGCGATTTATCAAGTCAGACGTCCGCTACCGACGCGGGTACCTACACTTTTAAGGCGACGCCTAAGTCAACCTACGCGTGGAAAGACGGCGGCACGGCGGCTAAAAGTTTTGATTGGGCGATTAATAAAATTGCGCAAACTTTGACGGCTGATAGTACCAACTTGATTATTACAAATCCTGTCGGCAGTTTAAACATTTCCTACGACGGAAAAGGCACTGTAAATTGCACAATTACAAACAATCCAAATAATTTCATCAGCAAAGCCGAGTTCAAATCAAACCGCCTTGAAGTTACAGTCAATCGTTTTCAGTCGGGTGGTTCAATTTCCGTGCAAGCCGCTGAAACAACCAATTATAAAGCCAGCAACACAATTCAAATCAGCGTCGATTCGCAGTATATCAAGGCTTTAAACGACTGCGATTTAGACGAAATTGTTACAATATCCGGCTCGGGACTTGCAAAAAATGTTTGGCACGCGGGAGACTACAAGGCGTTTACAATGGATATCCCCGCCGGTAAATCGGCAAATGTAGTACAGTGGTATACGCAATATCACGCCGTGATACTCGGCTTTAAGCACAATTTCGACGCGGAGAATGGCGGTAAATCAAACTACGTCGACTTTATGATTACAAATGCAGACGGCACGCCGTTACTTTTTGATGAGGCAGGTTACGGCACGGACGCGGGCACAGCACGAACGCGCGAATATGGCGGGAAACAAGTCCCCGTTTTGAGTTGGCGAAGCAATCCTTTCGTTGCGATTAATCAATATTTGCCTGATGTGTGGCGCCAAAACAGTATGGTTAACAAAAATCAGTATACAGTTAATCAAAACACACTTGTTCAAGGCGCTACAGCCGCCATATTGCTTGATATGGCACCTTGCGAAGTTACAGGCGTAAGCTCGCCGCTTGGCACGCAATATGAATACTTTGCAAACGGTAACAGTTTACCTTTTAATGACAACTACAAATGGATTTTAACACGCGAACTTGGCTTAAACGGCTCCACCCAGTATGTAAAAGTGTTGACAAAAGTAAACGGCAATGTGTTTGAGGACGGTAAGTCACTGGGGCTGTCAGTTTGTGCCTTGCCGATTATTCGGTTTGGTAAATAAGGAGGTTTTTTTTATGTACAAAATCACGACGGTTGAGGGACATTTAATCACTCAGACCGACGACCCGCGCTTTATAAAATTTAATCCCGATTCAGGCGCGTGGGTTCGCACTGACGCTATCAATGCCGAGTGCATAGCGGTTAATGGCGTCCGCTACAGCTTAGCGGGGCGTGAACCGGTTGAGGACGCGCCTATTGTTGCCTTCATACAAAAAATTGACGCGGGAGCCGTTCAGCTTGCCACCGACAACAAAGTCACGGCGCAAAATGACAGCATTGACACTTTGGCTTGGGCGATTAACAAAATGGCGGAAGAAATTGTCGACAAATTCAGCTTTAAGACGGAAGAAGGATAGCTTATGCCGACGACTTATAATTCGAGCGAAACAAAATTGATAGTGCTTGACGCATTGGACAAATTTAAGCGCACCGACCTTAACTTTAACGACAACCGCTATATGCTTAAAGGCGAGGCGCTTGACGCTAATATAGAGTACGCGACTGTTTCAGATGATGAGATAGCCGCTATTTTATTGCCTACAAACTAAAACTAAAAAATCCCTACTAAACTGCGGGAGGTGGTTTAATGGAAGTTATCGGCAAGTCGGAGCTTTTAAGCGTGCTTAAGCGCTATCACAATATGACAACCGCCGCATTGACCGACGAAGTTAAAAGTTGCATTCACGGCGTCAGTGACACCGACGGCAAGCTTAAGTTTTTGGACGGCAACGGCAACGTTGTAGCGGAATTTAAAAGCGGCATTGATGAAAGTGACATTGCAACGAATGAAGAGGTTTCAGAAATGCTTGATGATATTTTTGGTAGTGACGGGGCAGGTGGACGGGGTGAAGAGATAGCGACTAATGAGGAAGTTCAAGAGTTATTGGACGACATTTTTAAAAATTAATTGGAGGTACATTTACAATGGCTTACGATTTGGAAAGACTGACAAGAATGCAAGCGATTAAGGATTTGGGCGATCGCATTAAGGCAGAAATTGACAATCTTAAAAATACGGGCGTAGCAAGCGCACTGAAAAAGGTTGACGTCGACGGCAACGCGATTAAATTTTACACGAGTTCCGATACGGCGACAGAGGCGACATTTAGCGTTGACCTTCCTGCCGAAATGTTTTTAGACGCGGCGTCTACAAAGTTTGAACCCAACTTTAATTTTACCGGCGGCAATTACACCGGTGCGACAAATCCCAATTTGGACGGCAAGCCCGTTTTGGTGTTAGGCGTCAAGACAAAAACCAACGACGGCAAGACTACAACGCTTGCGTACAGCTTTTTAAATATGGCGGGGCTTGTCGACATTTACACGGCGTCCGATACGTCAATCGTTATCACCAACTACAAGGTCAAGGCGAATGTTTCAAGCGCGGCGGGTAATATGCTTGCTAACACGGCGGGCGGCTTGTATGTCGACGGCTCAGGCAAGGTTGACAAAGTCACGACGGCGACGGCAGGCAATTTGGCGGCGTTTGTGGCAGGCGGCGGAATCAGCGACACTGGCATTTCAATCGCGACGAATGCGGAGGTTAGTGAAATGCTTGACGGTATTTTTGGCGCACAGAGCTAGTCTTTAGTTCATAAAAATATATTTGGCACTTTCGGCGGGTATGGTTTTAATACTGTACCCGCTTATTTTTTTAGGAGTGATTTTATGTCACAAACAGGCACGATTTATGGCTATCACGACGGCAACACCTACAGCCTTGCGAATGTGTATGATGAGAAGGCAAGTGAATTGGAGTTTGATTCATTAAGCAATAGCGGCTTGCCGAGTGATTGTATGACTGCCAAAGTGATACGTTTCGATACAGAGACTGGCATATTAAGTTCGTGGTATAAAGGCGACGTTGCTACTACAAGTCAATTAGCCACAATCTTTTATGATAAAGGTAAAAAAAATGACGGTTTAAGTTTTATTTCAAATGAAAATGCACAATTTGATTATGCGTTGCATTTTGATAAAGCCCAACCAACGTGTTTAAGAGTGTTTGGCAATGTTGACGTTTCAACAGTTAGAAATTCAAAAAACGCGTGGACGATTGATTGTTGGTATTGCGTTGACACAACCGCCGAAAGTGACACGGGAATAATTTTTGCGACTGGGCGTGTTGCCAAAGCAAAAAACGACGGTAACTACGATGCAAAAACTTTTAGCTATAGAGTATTGAGTTTTTATTATTCATACACTGAAACGACGGCGGAAATTTTTTTTGGCTCAACAAGACCTAGCACTTGGACTTACGTACGCGAACTTGACCGCAGTGTTTTTGACGCACCTTTTCATTTGGCTATTATCGGCAGTGAAGCAGGGCAACATAACCGTATATATGTCAATGGCGAACTTTATTGTTACGAAACGTCCACTGAAACTACCAGTACTTTGCAGATTTATGCATTTAATTCGTTATATTTTGGCACCGGCGTTACTTATAACTCTAGATATTACACTTTTGGTGCTAGCAACATTTATTATAATGGCGCACTCAGCGAATTTCGCTTGACTTTTGGCGCACGCTATCACGACAATTTCACGCCGCAATCGTTTAAAGCAAAAACGGTTTATATACCTGCAAATATGCTGATCCGTCACGCCGACGCGAATCACTATGTGCCGCTTACAACCAGCACCGCCAATACCACCGCGCCTTATATCGCCGTACGTCACG
>CAMJNB010000072.1 GCA_946407175.1 uncultured Selenomonadales bacterium
AACGCAGTTCACGGCGATACAAGCGGCAGAGGCAATGGGCTATCTTGGTATGGCAGGTTGGAAAACCGAGCAAATACTAGGGACAATGCCGGGTATGCTTGATTTAGCGGCGGCGGCAGGCGCGGACTTAGCACAAACCGCAGACATTGTGTCAGATAATATGACGGCAATGGGCGTACCGGTCAAAGACGCGCCACATTTTATGGACGTTTACGCATATGCCTTGACTAATTCCAATGCGCGATTGACGGATTTTGGCGAAACAATGAAGTACGCGGCGCCGGTAGCAAAGGCGTTTGGTTCGAGCCTAGACGAAACGGCGGCAATGGTAATGATGATGGCTAATGCCGGAATTAAAGGTTCGATGGCAGGCACGTCATTGCGAATGGGCTTACTGCGATTAGCGGGACCACCTAAAACCGCGACGAAGGAAATGGCAAAATTAGGCTTGTCATTGTCGGACGCACAAGCAGGCGCACTAGAGGCACAAGCGGTAATTGAGGGTTTAGGCATTGACTTAAAAGGTGCAACGTCACCTGCGGAAAAAATGACGCGGGTAATAATGCAACTTCACGATAAAACCAAAAACCTTTCGCAGGACGAGAAATTAGCGGCGTTTAAAGGTATATTCGGCGTCAACGCGGAGACAGGCTGGTTAGCGCTATTCGATCAAGGTCCCGACGTCTTTTTAAAATATGTCGAAGGGCTAAGAAATGCGGACGGCTATTCACGGCAAGTAGCGACGACGATGATGGACGACACGCAAGGCGCGATAACAATTCTTAAATCAGCAATGGAAAGCGCCTATTTAGCAGTCGGCAAAGCCTTGAATCCTGCAATACGCGCGGCGGCAGAGGCAATAACGCCGCTGATTAGCGCTTTTACAAAGTGGGCTAATGCTAACCCGCGTGTTGTACAAGGCATAGTCGGCATAATCGCGGCATTATCGGCATTGGCGCTTGCAGTTACAGGCGTTGCAGTGGCGTTTACGGCGTGGAGCTTTATCACGGCGCAATTTGCAATGTTTCAAAAGGGATTGGCGGCAGTCCGCGCGGGAATGATAGCTACAGAGGTCGCAAGTTTAGGTATGGCGGCACGAATCGGCGCGGCGTTTGCAACGATACAAGCGACATTGGCAGGTTTGACTTTTAGCGGCATTGCGGCTAGTGTATCAGCGGCATTTACAAAAATTGGCACGGCAATTTTAGGTGTCGGACGCGCGGCAATGGCGTTTGCATTTTCGCCGATTGGCGCGGCGTTAATGGCATTGGCGTTCGCGGCTTACGTTATATATGAAAATTGGGACAGGATAGCACCTGCAATAAGTCAAGTGGGCGCGGCAATATCGTCTGCATTGGACGCGGCAAGTCAAGCAATCAGCGGCTTAATGACGGCGCTGGGTCCAATCGGTGACGCGATATCACAGGCGTTTGGCGACATTTTGGGTATATGGGAAATCGAAGGCTTTACGGACGGCATCGTTGCGGCGTTTTTAGGTATTGTGAATATTGTTGCCGGTGTCGGAGTGTCAATAATCAATATCTTCACGGCGACTGTCCAAACTGTTACGGCATTAATTGAAGGTTTAAAAGATACATTTAGCGGTTTGGGCGAATTTATAAGCGCCGTGTTGACTTTTGATTTTGACAAAATGGGCGACAGCGCTATTTTATTGCAAAGTAAGATTGATAAAGCTTGGAGAGGTATAGACTTTGAAAAGGCGGACTTCGGATATGATATAAGCGGAAATTTCCGTCAGCAATATGCGGCTTACAAAAGAGCGCCCATAACACAATCATTTCAATCGGCGGCAGAAAATCAAGGTGCATTGTCAAATGCGGCGGCACTTTTTCAACCTGCACAACCAGCACAACCGGCGGCACCTGCACCAATGCCGACACCTGCACCTGCCGAAACGCCTAATCTTGACACGTCGACATTTACGGCGCAAATGCAAGCATTAGGCACGGCGGCAGAGCAACCTGCACAAACTTTACCGCAAATTGGTCAAGGCGCGGAGCAAGTCAATCAATCACTTACAAATTTTTCAACGGCGGTTCAACCTGCCCAAGAATCAATAGCGCAACTTCCACAAGCAATTCAACCGGTTCAAGACGCGATAGCGCAATTTCCACAAGCTTTACTTCCTGCGCAAGAGGGAATGGCGGCGTTTGGAAATGCGGCAATGACGGCGGCACCGAACGTCGGTCAACTAGGTACGGCGGCACAAGGAGCGGCGCCCGATGTCGGTCAACTAGGTACGGCGGCACAAATGGCGGCACCGGATGTTGGTCAACTAGGTACAGCGGCACAAGGAGCGGCGCCCGATGTCGGTCAACTCGGTACAGCGGCAGGAGGCGCGTCGGGGCAAGTCGGTCAACTCGGCACGGCGGCGTTAGGAGTAGTCGGCGCGTTGGAAAGTGCGGCGGCGCAAATATCAAGTATCCATATAACCGTACCAACAATATCGGTCGGCGGCGCGGCGGCACCTGCGGCGAACAACAAAGGCGGCATTTACAACAAAGGCGCATTTCTTACGTGGTTTGCAGAGCGATCACCGGAGGCGGCAATTCCTCTTGATAAATCTGCACGCGCAATAAATTTGTGGACGCAAGCAGGTCAAATGTTAGGCGTCTTGCCTTCTGACAGTCCCGTTAATACAACGGCGGAGAAAATACCGCGTGACAATACGCAACGCGCGATATTTGCCTTTCAAAAATCGAAAGAGGTAAAAGCACGGAAAATTTATAATTCCGTAGTAAATCAATCGGCGACGGAAAATTACAATACGTCGGCAGTACAAAATACGGCGTTGAGTAATGTCACGTCGACAGTTGAACGAATCAGCAATGTACAAAGGCGGGTTCAAAACTTACAGGCGGCGCAATTTGATGAATTAGGTAACATAATCGGCTTGAACGGCGCGGCAGGTAACGTAATAACGCAGTACGATAGCGAGCAGGTTAAGCACGTTAAGCGGGAACGGCAACTTAAGGAATTTGCCGAAAAGCAGGACGGCACGTCTAGCCTTTCGCGATATTTAAATAAATTTAAAAACGTAATTAAGCGGGTACGCGAAACATTTTCACCTGCCGAATCGCAACCAGCTGAAAAAATTCCCGCGCCGACAATTTTGTTTGAAAGTCAGCGTTGGCGGTCTGAATCACCAACGCGGGAACGTACGCTTGACCGAGTTGCCAATAGCCGAAGTTATCAAGCTATCGTAAATGCACAGCGTCAATCGGTAGTAAATTCGCACCGAAATATGACGCGGCAGAATACGCGAACATCGATTTTGAACGCGCCTGCTGAGTTGCAAACTACCTTGCCTACAGACAGATACAAAAATCTGAATATCGGCGGTTTTAATCTGCGTGATATCCCGTTTGTAGGTGACATTTTCGGCAAGGCGAATGACACATTGCGCGGCATTTTCGGCAAGCAACCGGTTGACATATTCAGCGGCATTGGCAAAAGTGTAGATTATGAGATTATGCACCCGCGCGGCACATTTCCTACCCTTCCGGCGGAAACACAAACGCAGGGCAATTTGCCAACAGATATTTTTAAAAATGTCGGCGGCGTGAATTTTGACAAAATACCGATAATCGGTGGCTTGATAGGCAAGGCGAATGACGCATTACGCGGCATTTTCGGCAAGCAACCCGTTGACGCGATAGGCGGAATTGCGAATGACTTAAAGTCACGTGCAAATTATGACATAATGCACCCTACAGGTACGTTCCCAACTTTGCAGAGTAATTCGGCGCCAATGCTTGACAGGATACAAAACCTGCAATCAAGCGTGACAGATAATCGACTTGAAGATGTCAAAACGTACGAAGGCGGCACGTCCAATGATTATTCGGCGTCTGCATTTCAGCCGACTTTTAATATAACGGTTAATCTTAGCGGTAACGGCGAGCAAGTCGACACGAAGAAAATCGGCGAGCAGATCGCCTATTCAGCGCGCGAAAGTTTTGAAAAGGAGTTCAATAATTTTATGCGTGAAAAATCTAGGAGGGGTTTTGCGTGACGTATACGACACAGAGCGGCGATACGTGGGACGTGATAGCGCATAAGACGCTGGGCGACAGCCGCTACACCGAAGATTTAATCAATGCCAACAGGCAATATATCACGACATTTATTTTTTCAGCGGGAGTGAAATTGGAAATACCCGCGATTAGTAAAACTAAAACAAAAACGCTCCCGCCGTGGAAGCGTTAATTTTTTTGGAGGTATGAAAAATGTTAGGTTCAACAAATTTTGATATCAAAACCGATTTAACGAAGTTGCCGCAAAAAGTAGCGACGGCACTTTCAGCGCTTGAAAATCCCGAGCTTGTAGGTGCAGGATACAAAGGTTTAATGTACGTCGGCAAGCAGGTAGTGAAAGGCGTCAATTATTGGTTTATCGCCGAGCAAACACTGATTTTGAAGGAGCCGGAAAAGCATATTGTCAAAATTGCGGTGAATGACTTCAAGGGCAAAATGAAAACCGCGGCAGGGTCGATTGAACGAATTTTTTAAGCGACATTGAAAAGTAGGTGACGGGTTTAATGAATGCAAGGAATGTGCGGGCGTATATTTACGTCAACGGCAAAAATATCACGGACGAAATAAGCGATTACGTTAAATCCGTTACCTATACTGACGTTTTGGACGGCGAGGCAGATACGGCAGAAATCGAACTTCAAGACGCCAATAGAATTTGGTGTGCAGATTGGTTCCCACAACGCGGCGACACGGCGGCGATTGAATTGGTGCGTTTTAATTGGAATGGCGAAGGCGAAATCGACACGCTCAATTTGGGGCAGTTTGAAATTGACGAGTGTGAAAATGATTACAGCTACGGCGGTGGAAATGAATGTAAAGTCAAGCTTAATTCCATTCCCAATAACACGGGACTTCGGAGCATTGATGAAAGTCGAAGTTGGGAAAAAGTCAAGCTGTCTAAAATCGCAGGTGACATTGCGGCAGAGGCGGGTTTAACCTTATTTTACGATACAAAGGAAGACCCCGAAATAGCACGCGCGGAGCAGTCGGAATTATCCAATTTGGCTTTTTTGCAGAAATTATGCAAAGACAAGGGCTTAGCTTTAAAAGCGTCGGATCGCAAATTGATTATCTTTGATGAAGAAAAGTACGAAGGGCAAACGCCGATTGTTACTTTGCACTACGGCACGGACGCCATTAAACATTTTGGCGGTAAAGCCACGATATCTAAAATTTATAAATCTTGCAAAGTCGAATACAAGCACGGAAAAAAATCAGAGGAAATTTCCGCCGAATATACCGACCCCAGCAAGAAAGACGGAATGACGCTTAAAATCAATCAGAAAGTGGAAACGCAGGCGGAGGCTGAAAAGCTTGCCAAAAAAAAATTGCGCGAAAAAAATAAAGAAGAAATTAAAATCTCATTGACGCTTGTCGGCAACTTTGTATATCTCAGCGGCAATGTCATAGAGCTTGCAGGTCACGGCTTTTTCGACGGAAATTATATTATCGAAAAGGCTACGCACAAAGTAGGTAACGGCTATGAAGTGTCAGTGGACTTGCGTAAATGTTTAAGCGGCTATTAGTAGGTGATTGGTATGGAAGGCGAGGCACGCGATTTAGTGAAAGAAGGCATTGTCAGTGAAGTTTATCCGGCGCGACATTCGGCGCGGGTGACTTTTGAAGATAAAGACAACGTAGTAAGCGCCGAGTTGCCGATTATAACTTTATGGGCGCTTGAAAATAAGGCGTATGCACTCCCCGACATTGGCGAAACGGTTTTGTGTCTTTTTGCCACGAACGCAGATACAACGGGTGAAGGTTGGATAATCGGCAGTAGGTTTCACGACAAAAGTAAACCGAATGCCAATGCGCAGGACGTGACACGCATTGATTTTAAAGACGGCACGGCGATTGAATATAATCGCAAGCAACACGCGCTAAAAGTGGAATGCAAAGGTACGCTTGAAATTAAATGCGACAAAGAAATTTCAATCGTCAGTGAAGAAAATATGACGCTGAAAGGCAAGAATATCTTTATCAATGAAGGGTAGGTGACAGAAATGCCGGCGGCAACACGAATAGACGACGGGACGACGGGAACTTGTGATTTAGGCATACCGGACTGCTGTCCACACGGACGAACGGGAACCAACACGGAAGGAAGTCCAAACGTTTTTATAAATGGAAAACCCGCGCACCGATTAGGTGACACGGGCTCAATAGCCTGTCCTCATGGAGGCACTTTTGTTTCAACCAGCGGGTCAAGTACAGTTTTTATAAACGGCAAACCTGCTACACGGATTGAAGATAGTACCGCTTGCGTCGGTTGCGGAATGGCAGGTCACCACATAAACGGATCGCCGAATGTTTTTATAGGCGGGTGATAGTATGGCTAGTGTTTACGACGGTTTTTTTGCGCACACGACAAAGAGCAATGTCGAGTTTTGTCATATTTATATACAGAAAATTCTTTACCGCAAAATTCACATTGTCGAATTTCATAATAATTACATTTATCTTCCTTGTCTTTGTATCTATCGTGCATAGCACAACTTGAAGAACAAAAACGCGTTTTTTCTTTTTTTACAGTGGTAAATTCTTTACCGCAAAATTCGCAAACGCGCGTAACAGTATCTTTTTCCTTTTGATGTTCATCTCGACATTTTTGAGAACAATATTTTTGTATTATTTTGCTATCAGTAAAAAATTCTTTTCCACAAAAGGCGCAAAAAACTTTGTAAGGTTTTTTTGTAGCGTGCAGCACTTGATGATCCGAATTAGTCAGT
>CAMJNB010000073.1 GCA_946407175.1 uncultured Selenomonadales bacterium
CGGCGTTTCATCCCCACAGCTAAAGCAGGGGGCTTTCACGCCGCGTTTTGGTAAATCATTGTCGCCGCTGACAATGTAAATTGCCTTCGCGTCAATCGCACAATTTATAAACTTATCATCATCAGGGTCGCGGCAAATTTTTATATCTGAAATCATTTCAAAACTTTGTACACTGTTAAAAAATTTTTCGTGCAAGACTTCATTCAAATGATATTTGGGATTGGAAATTTTCTTGTTAATCTGTGCATTATATTCTGAAATAATTTTCTCATTAACACAAATACTGAAATTTTCGTCGAGTTCAGATAAAAGTTTTCGTGGAATTCCTCCGAAAAATAAGCCGGAGATTAAAATATTTGTATCAATTAATATTCTCAATTTTTGTCTCTTTCTTCATATCTGGAGGCTTTTATTCCGCCTTTTATAAATTCGCTTATTTCATTTTCATCTTTATCAGGATCAGCCTGCCAACGCGCCAATTTTTCATCTTCATTTTCAATTTCTTTTTCTTCGATAAATTTTTTTATCATCTCATTCAGCCAATAAATATAGTCATCAGGAATTTTTTCAATCAGCTCATAAGTTTCCGTTCTAATCGAGGACACAAAACCACCTCCAAAGATTTTTTAGCTCACCAATTTTTTCGCAAGTTTGACCGCCGCAACGCCGTCCTTTGCATATGCATCGGCACCTGCCGCGTCAGCGTATTCTTGCGTAAGTGCCGCGCCGCCTACCATAACTTTCGCAGTCGAACCCGCCGCCTTAAGCTCCGCAATAACCTTGTCAATCTGAATCATCGTGGTAGTCATCAACGCACAAAGTCCTACAATGTCCGCGTCGTTTTCAATCGCCGCACGCACAATATCCGCTGAATCAACGTCTTTGCCCAAGTCAATCAGCTTAAAGCCGCTGTTCGATACAAGCGCGCCGACAATATTTTTGCCTAAGTCGTGAACGTCGCCTTTCACCGTCGCAATGACAAAAGTTCCCTGCGTCGACGTGTCTTGATTCGGCAAAATCTTTTTCAACTCGTCAAAGGCAATTTTCATCGTTTCGGCAGAAAGTAAAACCTGCGGCAAGAAAATTTTTCCTGCGCCGAAGTCTTCGCCCAACTCATTCATTGCGGCAGTTAAAGCCAGCTCGGTAATTTCATTCGCGCCGTGTCCTTCGTCAATCGCCTTTTTAATCTGCGCGGAGATACCGTCTTTGTTGCCTTCGGTGACTGAAATTTTTATGGCGTCGATAATATTGCCTGTAAAGTTTTTATCAATCTTTTTATCGGCAGTTGAAAAAGTCATTGAACCTTGCAACTGTCCCAATCTGCTGAAAGCCAATCCGTTGGCGTCGTGACCGATAAGCGCCGCACCTGCCTTCAAAGTATTTTGCATAAGTTCATCGTAGGGATTCATAATAGGCGCGTCAAGACCTGCGGCAAGTGACATTGCAAAGAAAGTGGCGTTAATCAGCGGACGATTCGGCAGACCAAATGAAATGTTGCTAAGCCCCATTGTCGAAGGGTAGCCGAATTTTTCACGGTACAGCTTAAGCGTCGCCAAAACTTCTTTGCAAGCACCTGCGTCAGCTGAAATCGTCATAACCAATGCGTCAAGTAAAAAGTCGCCGTCACGCAGACCGTAGCCTCTCGCCGCGTCAATAATTTTTTCCGCAACTTCGACGCGCTCTTCTGCAGTTTTTGGTACGCCTTTTTCAGTGACGGGCAACACTAAAATCGCCGCGCCGTATTTTTTTGCAAGCGGTAAAAATTTTTCAAGCCGCGCAGGTTCATAGCTCACTGAATTTATCAGCGCACGTCCCGGAAAAATTCTAAGTGCCGCTTCCAACGCTTTTTCATCGCCGGTATCAATGGCAAGCGGCGCGTCGGTAATCTGCGCAATTTCACGTACCGCCTTTTTCATCATAGCCGCTTGGTCAATGCCGCCTACGCCCATATTCACATCTAAAATCTGCGCGCCCGCCTTGACTTGATTAACCGCGTCTTTCTTAACGCCGAGAAGTGAACCTGCGCGAATTTCTGCGGCAAGTTTTTTTCTGCCGGTAGGATTGATTCTTTCGCCGATTAACACCGTCGGCAAATTTTTATCAATCGTCACGGTTTTACTTCTGCTGGCAAGCGTCAATCTGCGCGAAATATTTTTTTCAGCGGCTTGTAAGTTTTTGACGCTATCAGCAAGTGATTTAATATGAGAAGGCGTAGTGCCGCAACAGCCGCCGAGATAAGTTGCACCTGCGTCAACGAGTTTAACGCCGTAACTGCCAAAGGTTTCAGCATCCATTGGAAATTTCGTCACGCCGTTTTCAAGGTACGGCATACCGGCATTAGGTTGAACGCTTATCGGCACGGAAGAATTTTCAGCCAAAATTTTTACTACCGGAATTAACTGCGCGGGACCGAGTGAACAGTTTACGCCGATAATCGACGCGCCCATTGCGTCCAAAATCACGGCGGCGGTTTTCGCGTCGGTACCGGTTACCGTGCGACCGCCTTCACTGTATGAAAGTTGGCAGATAACAGGCAGGTTGCAGACGTCGTGACACGCTAAAAGTGCCGCGCGCATTTCTTGAATGTCAATGCAAGTTTCAATGATTAAATAATCCGCTCCGGCGTCGGCAAGCGCTTGAGCTTGGTCACGAAAAATTTTGTACGCATCTTCAAAATCTAAATCACCGAGCGGCGCAATAAATTTTCCCGTCGGTCCAATGTCACCTGCCACTTTGATTTTTGTACCGGCAACTTCCTTTGCAATTTTGACGGCGGCAAAGTTCAATTCGTGCATACGATTAGAAATGCCGTAATGCGCCAGCTTAATCGTCGACGCGCCGAAAGTGTTGGTAGTGATAATGTCAGCGCCTGCGTCGATATAATCGCGGTGAATATTTTTTACAACGTCGGCACTTTCCACGTTCATAAGCTCCGGACATGCTCCCGCCTTCAAGCCGCCTTTCTGCAACATTGTACCCATTGCGCCGTCAAAAATTTTTATCATTTCAAACCTCCAAAAATTTTTTCAAATTATATCACAAAGGCGGGCGCTTGACATACCTCCCCCCACCTTTTGAGTTTACGAAGTCATTGTATTATGTACAGGGTTTATGAAATTGGTTTAGCCTTGTTACTTTTTTACTCCCCCTGCCAATTCATAAAAACTCTGTAATTTATAATGCAGGCTAAAGATATTTTTATATGTTGAAAATTTTTTAAGCGAGGTGATTAATTTATTCGTCAGGTTTATTTCGGCAGTAATTTTGTAGCTTATGTCAGAAAGGGCGGTAGTGATTTAAAATTTTTAGCGTGAAAATGACGTGTTAAAAATTTTTAGCAGATTCAAAAAATTTTTTAGCGAGGAGATGAAACAAATGTTAAAGCGTACTCTGACAGCGCTCATGACTTTGGCAGCGATGTTTTGCTTTACCATTGCAGGCGAAGCGTCACAAAACAACAACTGGCTGATTTATTGGTATATCTGCGGCTCAAACTTGGAATGGAATTTAAATCTTGCGACTAAGGACATTGCCGAAATGCAACACGTTAAGTTGCCTCCTAACATGAAAGTTTTGATTTATGCAAGTGGAGTACCTTCCACTGAAGACGGACAAACGCAATGGCATCACCCGACAATTAAAGCAGGCGGCGACGGGATTTACCTGTACAGTTCAAATCGGTTGGAAAAAGTAGCTGATTTTAATGAGAATATGAGCGATCCCGCTACTCTGGTAGAGTTTCTAAAATTCGGCGAAGAAAATTTTAAAGCTGACCATCGAATGATGTATTTTTGGAACCACGGAAGCTTAGGCGGCGTTTGCTACGACGACAGATTTGACAAAGATGGTTTGACTTACAACGAACTCTCGCAAGCTTTTGCAAGTGTATATGGAACTTCACCTGAAAGCAAGCCTTTTGAACTTATGTTTTTTAATGCCTGCTTAACCGGCTCTTATGAATTGGCGAACAGCGTTTCTAATTTTTCTCACTACATGTTAGGCGCAGAACCTTCCATATATGATACCCCTACAAGAGATTGGGTTGCCGCATTAGCGAAAAATCCTTCAATGACCGGAGCACAAATCGGCAAAGTTATCTGTGACAGTGCCATGAAAAATTTTTCAGATAATATGAGAACTACACATATTTTTTCTGTTATTGACTTAGATAAAATGCCGCAACTGCGTACGGCTTATGAAGCCTATTTCGATGAGGCTTTAAATCGCTCTGACGAAAAAGGATTTTTAGGCTCATTTTCTCGTGCCATACAAGCAAGAAACGTCGACAAGTATTCAAATTGTTACCTTGACTTGGGACTTTTAGCGAAGAATACAAAATCGATAATGCCAAAAACTTCATCTGACTTGCTTACGGCGATTGACAATGCTGTAGTTTACAAAAAACGCGGCGAATACCTTAAAAGCTTAGGCATTTCTACTTATCATCCCTATACTTCTACAGATGGCGACTTAAGTACAAACTATAGACCACAAATTGAACTTTACAATAAATTGGGCAGTATGAACGATATGTCCGCTTTTACCGGTAATAATTCAGTATTTATTGAGAAGGATTCAAACAATCACTTAGTAGCCACTCTTACGCCGGAACAACTTGCAAATGTTTCTTCTGTTTATTCTTTTTTGATACCCGTCAAAGAAAATTTTACTGCAGAGTTAGGCGGTTTTGAAATAGGCGGCGCGATTTTATCTTCTGCAGATAATTTTAAAGTCGATTGGAAAAAGGGAACTGTTACGGAAGATTATCGTCCGGTAGAACCTATGTTTGACGGTAACAGATTTATCCCGCAGTTAAATATACGCAGTCACAAAAATACGTTATACAAAGTTCCGATTATATATCAACCTCCACGAGACACATCCTATTATAGGCGTGACTTAATTGTAAGCTACAATACGTCCAAAAATACTTACTCTATAATCGGTTTCGGATCCGATCTTGAAAATGGCAGTGTACGCGACTTTGACGAAAATACCGGAAAAGTTGAACCCGGCAGCATAATAACTTCGTTACAGTTAATATTAAGTGATAATGATGCCGATGCCGTCAAGCCTGTAAAAGATTCGGATTGGTTCAATATGTCCGACAAAAGATATTGTTGGAAGTGGGTCAAAGGTAATCCTTTCGTTTATACTAAAGATTCAACTATTACAAACAGCCCAATAACAAAAGGTCATTACTTGTACTTTTTAGTATTCGTTTCACCCAGCGGTCAAGAGGTTGTTTCAATGTTTTCTGCTATCAGCGTTGACAAGGGAAAAATTACTAGGTACGGTACAAGCGATTTAATGGCAATCTGGCAAATGAAATAGAATGACTGGCACGTGAATTTGACGTACAGATAATTTTTAGGCGGGGGCTGTCGGCAGAAAAATTTGTCGAATGATTTTGCTGACAGCCCTTGAATTTTTCAAAGATTGACACGTTACTTGATTTTATGATATAAATTTCAAAAAGGAGGTATGCTGAATGAAAAAATCTACAGTTACCGTAACCGCCGATAACATGATCGGCTACAGCTACGATTGGGACGACGACTACTACGATTATTACGACGACGATTATTACGATGATGATGACTATTATGACGACGATGACAACGATGATGAGAAAGATACTCTTACCTTAAACGAAGACACGTTGAAAGTCGGCAGTGACTACGACGACGATATTTGGCTTAACAACGTCACCACAGGCGCCTTTGCAACTGTAAGAGTTATTGACGCCGAAGATAATAACCACGATTAGTTCATAACCGGCAACACGCGCTCCAACACGATACTCTCCGGTAACGGTCAAACCACACTTTGGGGAGCCGGCGGCGGGCAAAACACCGTTATCGGCGGCGCGCGCAGAAATTATTTCTGGTACGCAGGCAACTCCAAAGACGTTGCAAAAAATTTCGGTACCGGCGACAGTGACTATTCCGACGTTGTTGTACTTTCCGGCGTAGGTTACAGCAGTATTAGCCGTGACAGCGCGTCTATCACCTTTAACATGGCGGACGGAAATTTTATGCAACTTCAACCCGGCGCATCTTATGACGACGATCCGATTTTATTTTCCGGCAACGGTCGCGACGTTTTGAAATTTAAAATCGCGCAGAATACCTCCACGAATTTAACCTACCGAAACGATATCAATACTTTCTATTTCACCGGCGGTCAAGGTCAAATCATAGTGAACGGCTCCGGCAATAACATTTGGCTTGCAGGTGACAGCGGGCAAAATTACGTCAATGCCAATACAATCAACGCGGCGGCAAGTTCCGGCTACAACACGCTTATGGGTAACCATAACTCCAATGTAATTTACGGCGGTAGCGGCGTCTCCACTTTGTGGGGCTATTACGGCGGAGCGGCTGATACGTTAATAGGCGGCGAAGGTCCTGAAATTTTCCGTGTCGGCAAGTATGAAGGCAATGATATGGTAATTTCTAATCAAGGTCATGATATTATCCACCTTTACGACACTAATTTAAGCGAAATCACCTATGCCAACGCCGTGAACGACAGCATTAATATCGGCTTTAACACCGGTTCGCAAATGACGCTTAAAAATACTTCCGACGTGACTTCCATTTTCCAACTTGCAAACGGTGAACGGTACAATTACAATCGCAATACCGCGCAGTGGCAAGGTGCTTGAGAATTAAGAAGTCAATAACCCGCCGCCTATAGAGGCGGGAGCTTGAAAAGCTCTTATTGACTAG
>CAMJNB010000074.1 GCA_946407175.1 uncultured Selenomonadales bacterium
GGCGCAAAGAAAAAGTAACAAAAAGAAACATGGCGCGGATGTTGCTCGCAGGGTTTTTCGTAGTTCCAACTTTAACGTACGTACAATGTTACGATAATTCCGACGTGGCAGAACGCAGCGAATACATCCGCGCCGTTTTTTATCGCCTATACATTTGAAGTAATGTGTTATAATCTGAAAAAAATTTTGGCAGGTGTCGCGAATGGACGTAAAAAGTTTGAGCAAATTTCTTTCATTGATACTGCGTCATAAGCCGGAGACCGTCGGCATAAAACTTGACGTCGGCGGTTGGGCTGACGTTAATGAACTTCTGCGCGGAATTAAACGTGGCGGCAAAAATATTTCCTTCGCAGATTTAGAAAAAGTCGTGGCTGAAAATGACAAGCAGAGATTTTCTTTCAATGCAGATAAAAATAAAATTCGCGCCAATCAAGGTCACTCCATAAATGTTGACGTGGAATTGGAAGAAAAAATTCCGCCTACAAAACTTTTTCACGGCACATTGGAAAAAAATTCCGCGCAGATTGAACGTGACGGCATTTTAAAAATGTCGCGGCTTTACGTCCACCTTTCCGCCGATATCGAAACTGCAGAAAAAGTTGCACGAAGGCGAAAGGGTACACCGCTGATTTATGAAGTCGACGCGGCTAAAATGTCATCGGACGGCATTACATTTTATCAATCAGTCAACGGCGTTTGGCTTACAAATCACGTACCGCCTAAATATTTGTCACGGCTTGAAATTGAAAAATGAAAATTACGTTTTAAAAAATGAAACCTGCACGGTTAAAGTGATAGAAGTTGAACGGCTAAAGTTATGAAGTTACAGAGAGAATTTTACCTTCGCAACGGCTTGGACGTGGCACGCGATTTAATCGGCAAAAAACTTGTTCACCGTACTGCCGACGGCACGACAAGCGGCATCATCGTGGAAACCGAAGCTTATATGGGCGCGATTGACGCCGCCGCTCATTCGTACAAAGGCTTGACCGAGCGCACAAAAATTCAATTCGGCGCAGGCGGTTATGCCTACGTCTACCAAATTTACGGCATGCACTTTTGCATGAACGTCGTTGCCAACGTCGAAAATGTTCCCGACGCCGTACTGATTCGCGCTCTTGAACCTGTTGACGGCGTGGAGCTTATGAAACTGCGGCGCGGTAAAAATAATCTGCGCGACCTCTGCTCCGGTCCCGGCAAACTTGCTCAAGCGCTGGCAATTACAAAAAATCATTACGGCACTGATTTATGCGGCGACGAACTCTTTATAGAGACGGCAATTTTAAATCCCGCCGTCACTGCTACAAAACGAATTAATATCGACTACGCAGGTGACGCGGCAAATTTTTTGTGGCGTTTTATCTTGACTGACAGCAAATTTATTTCTGCCAAAGTTTAAAATTTTTTCGCGCAGGTTCTTTAAAGTCAAAAGGTTAAAAATACTTCTTGACATTTTGTCTTTTTGATGATATCATTTCGCGCGTCAAGAAAGTTGAGAAACTAACTTCCGAGAGGATGATATATATGGCAGGAGAAAAATTTACAACAAAAGCAATGGCGGCGATACAGGCGGCGCAACAACTTGCGGCAATGAAGTATCACCAAGAATTTAACTCAAAACATTTATTTTTGGCGCTGGCGAAAGAGCCGGAAGGACTTTTGGCGACGATATTTGAAGAGTGTCAAACCGATTTACCCATGTTAAAGGTTAAGTTGGAGGCGGAATTAAATAAAATACCGAGCGTTAAAGGACAGGAGCGTCTTTCAATGGGCGTAGACCTTGCGCGGGTTATCGGTAAGGCGAATGAATATTCAAAGTCAATGCGCGACGACTACATCAGCACGGAACATTTACTTTTGGCGTTGGTGACTGACGGCAGTGCGGAAGTTCAAGCGTTGGCGAAAGAATTTAAACTTTCTAAGGATAAGATTGACGAATCGATTAAAAAGAATCGTAAGCAAAATGTCACGACGGAAAATCCTGAAGAGGCGTACCAAGCGCTGGCGAAATTCGGACGCGATTTAACGGCGGCGGCTAAGGCAGGTAAGCTTGACCCAGTCATTGGACGTGACGAAGAGATTAGGCGCACGATTGAAATTTTAAGTCGACGCACTAAAAATAATCCCGTGTTAATCGGTGAACCCGGCGTAGGCAAGACGGCGATAGTTGAAGGTTTGGCGCGGCGAATCATTGAAGGCGACGTGCCGGAATCGCTGAAAAATAAAACGCTGTACGCGCTTGATATGGGATCGCTCATTGCCGGTGCAAAATTTCGCGGTGAATTTGAAGAGCGTTTGAAATCTGTATTGGCGGAAATTTCAAAGTCGGACGGACAAATTTTACTGTTTATCGACGAAGTTCATACCGTTGTAGGTGCGGGCAAAGGCGGAGAAGGCGCGATGGACGCGGGAAATATTTTAAAGCCGATGCTTGCACGCGGCGAATTGCGCTGTATCGGTGCCACGACGCTTAATGAATATCGCAAGTACATTGAAAAGGATACGGCGCTTGAAAGACGTTTTCAGCCGGTTATGGTAGGCGAACCGACGGTTGAAGATACCATTTCAATTCTGCGCGGCTTGAAAGAGAGATACGAAGTTCATCACGGCGTAAGAATACGTGACGCGGCGCTTGTCAGTGCGGCGACACTTTCAGACCGTTACATTTCGGACAGATTTTTACCGGACAAGGCGATTGACCTTGTGGACGAGGCGGCGGCTAAACTTCGCACGGAAATTGAATCACTTCCCGCGCCGATTGACGAAATTCGCCGTAAGATTATGCAGCTTGAAATTGAACATCAGGCGCTGAAAAAGGAAAATGATTCTGCGTCGAAAGAAAAGGTTGAAGAAATCACGGAGGAAATCGGCAAACTTCAAGCGCAGGAAAAAGTTTTGCGTGACAAGTGGGAGTCTGAAAAACAATCCATTCTGCGCGTGCGTGCGATTAAAAAGGAAATTGACGACGTTAATAAGGAAATGGCGGACGCCGAGCGTGCGTACGACCTGCAAAAACTTTCCGAGTTAAAGTACGGCAAACTTCCCGAACTTCAAAAAACGTTTAAAGCGGTTGAAGAAGAACTTGCCGCGCAGTCACAGGGTGAACGCCTTTTGAAAGAAGAAGTCGGCGAAGAAGATATTGCAAAAGTTGTCAGCCGCTGGACAGGCATACCCGTTTCAAAAATGATGACCGGCGAACGCGAAAAACTTTTGCACCTTGAGGACACTTTGCACGAAAGAGTTGTAGGGCAGGACGAGGCGGTTAAAGTTGTCAGTGAGGCAATTCTCCGCGCCCGCGCAGGTATCAAAGACCCCAACCGTCCCATTGGTTCATTTATCTTTCTCGGACCTACCGGCGTCGGCAAAACCGAATTGGCGAAGGCGTTGGCAGAGGCGTTGTTTGACGACGAACGCAGTATCATTCGCGTTGATATGTCTGAATACATGGAGAAACATACCGTAGCGCGTTTAATCGGCGCTCCTCCCGGCTACGTAGGTTATGACGAAGGCGGACAGCTTACAGAGGCGGTACGGCGCAGACCTTACAGCGTAATTTTGCTTGACGAAATTGAAAAGGCTCATCGTGACATTTTCAACGTGCTGTTGCAGATTTTGGACGACGGAAGATTAACTGACGGCAAAGGTCGCGTTGTCAACTTCAAAAATACAATCGTGATTATGACGAGTAATTTGGGTTCGCAGGAAATTTTGAAACGTGCGAAAATCGGCTTTATCACTAAGAAAGATTTTGCAGAGGCAGAAGGCATTATCAAGGATATGCTGAAAGATTATTTCCGCCCCGAATTTTTAAACCGCGTCGACGACATTGTTGTATTCAAGTCATTGGCGAAAGATCAAGTTAAAGCCATTGCGGAAATTTTGTTGAAGAATTTGAATGAACGTCTCAGCAAGCAGATTAACGTAAATTTGACGTGGACACAAAACGCGGTTGAGTCACTTGCCGATAAAGGATTCGATCCCAGTTTCGGTGCGCGTCCGCTTAGAAGATTTTTAACGCATACCGTGGAAACAGAGCTTAGCAAAAAAATTATCGCCGGCGAAGTGAAGGACGGCGACACGGTAGAGATTGACTTTGCAGATAAAAATTTCGTCTTTAATGCAAAAACGCCGGTCAATCTCGACAAAAACAATCAAGACTAACGGCGTAGTAAGACGTACCGGCTAAAAGCTACAAGCTACAAGCTGAATACCGAAATTTCAGTAGTCTGTGCAGTGAAAACTGCGCGGACTATTTTTTTATGCAAGCGATTTTACAACTTCGCTGATTCGCCGCGCCACGTAGACGTTATTCATCACGTAAAGATGAATGCCGTCGACGCCGTGCGCCAAAAGGTCTACAATCTGATTCAGCGCGTAGACGATACCGGCTTCCTGCAACGCGTCGGCATTGTCACCGTAGCGGTCAAGAATTTTTCTGAATTTCACCGGCAAACTTGCGCCGCATATATTTACCATGCGTTCAATTTGCTTTTTCTTGGTAACCGGCATAATTCCCGCCTCGACAGGAACGTTAATGCCGAGAGCGCGAATTTTTTCAATGAAATAGTAAAAGTGATCGTTGTCAAAAAATAATTGCGTTATCAGTCCGTCAACTCCCGCATCAACCTTCGCCTTTAAAAAATTTATATCGGCGTCGAAGTCGGTAGATTCGGTGTGACCTTCGGGATAGCACGCGGCGTAAATTTTAAATTTTTTGTCGGTCTTTTCGCGTATGAATGAAATTAAATCTACGGCGTGCGGAAAAATATTTTTCGGCTCGACATTCGGCACTTTGTCACCGCGCAACGCCAATATCTCATCAATGCCGCGCAGTTCAAGCTGACTTAAAATCTTTTCAACGTCGCCTTTATCAAGGTTTATTGCAGGAATATGAGCCACGCTTTTTTTCTGGTACTTCTCTTTAATCGCGGCGGCAACTTCAATCATTCTTTCACTGGCGTTTGAACTTGAACCGCCGGCGCCGCAAGTCACACTGATAAAATCGGGATTTAAATCCGTCAATCCGTCCAGCGTCTTGTAAATCACTTCAATCGGCATATCTTTTTTAGGCGGGAAAATTTCAAATGAAAACTTTGCTTTCAACTTTCTGACCTCCAACTTGAAATTTACCGCGTAATTTACACTAAAAAACTTTTCAAGTCAAAGTGTCACAAAAAAATTTTCTTAGCTGTTCAAAATATTCAGCGCCTGTTTATACTTTTCAACGCGGTTTAAATCTTCGTCCGAAATCTGCGCGGCGGGTATTCGTGACAAGTCGGCATTGTGTTGAAGGTCGGCAATTTTTACGCGGCGTGCAAGCTCGTTATTTTTAATGCGTTCGACGTATTCAAGGTACGGCGTAGTTTTATCGTGCGTCAACAATTTCAGCGCCTGCAACTCGTCATCAGTCAGCGGTATTGAAGTTTTCAGCTCGTCAAAAGTAATTCCCGCGTCCTCCACCGTATCATGTAAAAGCGCCGTGATAATCGCCGAATCGTCGCCGCCGCAGTTAAACGCCACTGTTAAGGGGTGAAAAATGTATGCAACGCCGCTGTTATCCACTTGCCCAGCGTGAGATTTTTTTGCCACTTCAAAGGCTTTACGTACGCGCAGATTTTTATGCCGCGCAAAGACTTCCTGCAGAATAGTAAGCTGACTGATTTTTACCGTCGGAAGTTCCGTGCCAAGTTCGCCGAGTGAAATATTTTTATTCCTGCCGTGATAGTCACTGCCGCCGCTAATCAGCAGATTATTTTTATTCGCCGCGTCGACAAGAAATCGCGTTTCATACGGCGTGTAGCGCGAATAGTAGCACTCAAGCCCGCCTATGCCGCAAGCTTTCAGAACTTCCAAACGCTCTTCAAACTCTTCAGGCAAAATTCTGCGTTCACCTTCGCCGCCGAGTGGGTGCGCCCAAACCGCAATGCCTCCTGCCGCAGTAACCGCCTTTACCACTTCAGTAACGTCAAGACGCATACCGCCGACGCGACATTTTTTTACATCGTGATAAATTTTTCTCTTTTCAAAGCTTAACTTCAGCGAAAGGAAATTTACAAGCTGGGGTTTACCGTAACTTTCGCTTGCAAAATTTTCGGCAAGTTCCTCCGCCGTAACAGTGACGCCGTAAAGTTCGCAAAGATATTTCAGCCGAATATCAAATTTAGCCTTTTGCAACTCTTTACCCATACGCGAAATTTTTTGCATTTCTTCATGCGCAGGATCAAAAAAATATGTCAGTATGTGACATCTAATTCCTTGAGCAGTTTTACAAGAAATTTCGGCGCCGTTAATAAAAAAGACGTCACGCGGGATAAGCGGCAAAACTTTTTCAACGCCGTTAAAATTTTCATGGTCGGTAATTGAAAATATTTTCACGCCGTCCGCCGCGCAGATTTTTTCAACAATACTTTCCGGCGTATCCGTGCCGTCCGATGCCGTACTGTGTATATGCAAGTCAATAAACATTTGCTAACCGCCTCACTCTGAAAAATGAAAAATTTTACTTCGCGTCATGAAAGGCAGACTGTTACCGCGCGGAATTAAAAATGCATGGTCGCGGCGTACCGTCAAATCCCTTTCAATCCAGCCGTCAGTTATAATTAAAATCGGCGCATCCTTAGGAAAATTATTCGCGTTGACAAGTAAATCTACCGCCGGTTGTAAAATCGTGCCGCCGCGTCCTTTCACTT
>CAMJNB010000075.1 GCA_946407175.1 uncultured Selenomonadales bacterium
AACCGCTTGCAAAATATTTTCGTCGTCAACGCCGGATCGCAACAATTCTTTCACGTCAAGCCCAGTGCCGAAATTTAAACACGGCTTGAGAAAACCTTCGGCAGTCAGGCGGATTCGGTTACAAGTAGCGCAAAATTTATGTTCAAGCGCGTCAATAAAGCCTATTCGCCCTTTAAAATCTTTTGTGCGAAAATATTCGGCGGGACCTTGCAGCTCAGCTTTTTCGGCAGGATAAAGTTTGCCGAAATGACTTTCAATCAGCGAAAAAATTTCAGCCGTAGGAATACCGACAAGCTTTGAGTCAACCGCGCAACCAATAGGCATAAGCTCAATAAATCTCACGTCAACGGGATTTTCACGCGCCAACGCCGTCAATTTCAAAATATCATTTTCATTGACGCCGCGAAGAGGCACGCAGTTCACTTTGACATTTTTTTTGCCGATTAAAACTTTCAAGCCGCGCATCACTTTTTCAAAAAGATTTCGCCGCGTCAATTCAGTAAAAATTTTTTCGTCAAAAGTATCGACACTTACATTAATGCCGTCTATTTCCGCCGTAAATAGGTCTAGAACGCGTTTTTCGAGCAGCACGGCATTGGTGGTAAGGGTAACCTGCTCAATGCCGTAAATCGCCTTTATTTCGCGTATAAGGGCAGGTAAATTTTTTCTAAGCAAAGGTTCGCCGCCGGTCAATCTGATTTTGCGAATGCCGAGCCTTGCAAAAATTTTCGTGATGCGCAGAATCTCTTCAAAAGTTAAAATTTCGTCGTGCGGGATTTTTTTTACGCCGCATTCCGGCATACAGTATCGACAGCGCAAGTTACAGCGATCTGTAACTGAAATTCTCGCGTACTCAATGCGCCGCCCAAATTGGTCAATCAAAGAATCACCACTTCAACTTCATCGCCCGACTTCAACGCGGTTGAACCTGCGGGAATATCGACAAGAGCGTTGCAATTTACGGCAGAAAACAAACTGCCCGATGAGTGTTGTTCCGGTAGATAAATTTTGCCGTCATCAAACTTGCCGCGAATAAAACGTCGTCCGCGACTTTCTTTTGGAAAATCATCAGCTATAACCGCTTGACTTCGCTTGTAGAAAATATCTGAGCGACGTGAAATTTTTGCGATAACGGGACGTGCAATAAGTTCAAAAGTTGCAAAGGCGGCAAAGGGATTTCCGGACAAGGCGACGCCCAAAAATTTTTCCGTACGCCAGCCGATAATCGGTGCGCCGGGCTTTATCTTTACGCGCCAAAAAATTCTTTCGCCAATATTTTTCACAACGTCGTGCATAATATCTTTTTTGCCGACAGAGACGCCGCCGGTAGTTATCAGCAGGTCAATTTCATTTTCAACGTCACGAATTTTTTCAGCGGCAAGTGCGGCGTCATCGGGCAAGTTACCCAAAACTTTCGGTGTCAAGCCAAATTCAATGAGACGCGACGCCAAAAGGTACAAATTGCTGTTGTAAATCTTGCCGTCAGAAAGTTTTTCGTCTAGGTTTAAAAGTTCGTCGCCTGTGGACGCAACGGCAATTTTCGGAAGTTTGAAGACGTTGACTTTTGCAATACCTTGACTTGCCAAAAACGCAATATGCGCCGCCGTCAACCGTGTATTTTTTTGGACGAGTAACGCGCCGCGTTTAATGTCTTCACCGGCAAAGCAAACATTTTCGTAGTGATGAGTTTTTTTTGGTATGAAAATATTTTCGGCGTCAACCTCGATAACATCTTCTTGACGTATGACGCAATCCGCGCCGTCGGGAATTGCCGCGCCCGTCATAAGTCTAAGCGTTTCACCGTGATTTAAAGTTCCGCGCCAAAAATCGCCCGCGCATTCTTCGCCGATAACCTTAAAATTATTCGGCGTATCGGCGGCGTTCACAGCATAACCGTCAAGCGGCGAGCGATTAAAAGGCGGGTTGTCGAAGGCGGCAAAATAATTTTCGGCAGTGACGCGCCCGACAGATTCAAGCAACGAAATATTTTCAACTTCGCAAATCGGTTCAACCTGCGCGGACAAAATTTGAATTGCCTGTTCAATTTCAATGCCTTCCATTAAATTAAGCCTCCGACGCACATTGAAACAAAATCTTTGCGCGTCAAGGTTTCACCTGTCAAGATTCGCGGCAACACCAAATCAAAAACAGTTTTCGCGCAATACATCACGCAGCCGGGCAAACCGATTATCGGCACATATCCTTTGTAAGCTAGCATAAACATTGCACCCGGCAAAACAGGGACTCCGTACGTGACAACAGCCGCGCCGGTTGCTTTTATTGCTGCAGGTGTTTTGTCGTCAGGGTCTACGCTCATTCCGCCCGTGCAAAGAATCATTTCCATTCCCAAGTTTAAAAGTTCGTCGATAAAATTTTTTGTCATCGCTTTATCGTCACTTGAAACGCGGCGTTCGTCAATCTGCAAGCCGAAAGTTTTTAATTTGGCGTCAATCACCGGCGTGAATGTATCTTCAATGCGACCGTGAAAAATTTCCGAGCCCGTGACGATTAAACCTACTTTGAATTTCTTGTAAGGCAAAATTTTCATAAGAGGTTCACTTCCGGAGATATTTTTAACGGCATCTATTTTCGCCTTGTCGATAACCAGCGGAATTACGCGCATTCCCGCAACTTTTTTATCTGCGCGGACGGGAATTTTATTTTTCAGCGTGGCAATACAAATTTCGCCGGCGTCATTGATTTTGTAAAGCGTATTTTCATCAACGTGAAAAACTCCGTCGTAAGCGGCGCTAAGTTCGATTTTGCCTTCACTGACTTCGGAAGCGTTAAGCCCTGCGCCTTGACAAATTTTGCAGAGAATTTCTGCCGCGTCGTTTTCGTGTAGCTTAGTCTCGTCATTTTCCCACACAAAAATATTTTCCTTGCCGAGCCGTAAAAGTATGGGAATATCTTCCGCCGTGATAATGTGACCTTTGCGAAACCGTGCACCCTTCGTTTTTCCGCGTATAATTTCCGTGACATCGTGACAAAGTACTTGCCCGATCGCGTCTTCAACTTTAATTTCTTTCATAAATTACACAATCCAATTTTTAATATCGGCGTCGACCGTTGAAATTGTGCCGATATTGAAATTTTCAACCAAAACTTTTGCAACGTTCGGACTCAAAAAGGCGGGAAGTGTCGGACCGAGATGAATATTTTTCACGCCGAGATACAAAAGCGCTAACAAGACTATAACCGCCTTTTGTTCGTACCAACTGATATTGTAGACGATCGGCAATTTGTTCACGTCGTCAAGCCCGAAAACTTCCTTCAGCTTAAGTGCGATTAATGCAAGACTGTAGCTGTCGTTACACTGGCCCGCGTCCAAAATTCGCGGTATGCCGCCGATATCGCCGAGATTTAATTTGTTGAATTTATATTTTGCACATCCGCAAGTTAAAATTACGGTATCTTTAGGCAGAGCCTTTGCAAATTCGGTGTAGTATTCGCGGGATTTTTGTCGACCGTCACAACCTGCCATGACGATGAACTTTTTTATTGCGCCGGCTTTAACCGCGTCAACAACTTTATCGGCAAGCTTGAAAACTTGTTCGTGAGCAAAACCGCCTACAATTTCGCCCGTTTCAAGTTCCGTAGGCGACGGCAAAGTTTTGGCAAGTTCAATCAGCGGCGAAAAATCTTTCTTGCCGTCAACTTCCTCAACGTGCCGGCAATTCGGATAGGCAACGGCGCCGGTTGTAAATACACGCGCCTTGTAATTTTCTTTCGGCGGTACAAGGCAATTCGTGGTAAGCAGAATCACGCCGTTAAATTTGTCAAACTCTTTCTGTTGCAAATGCCAAGCATTGCCGTAATTGCCGACAAAGTGTTTGTACTTTTTGAATGCGGGATAATAATGCGCCGGCAACATTTCGCCATGAGTGTAGACATCAACGCCGCTGTTTTTGGTCTGTTCGAGCAACTGTTCAAGATCTTTGAAGTCGTGACCGCTGATTAAAATTGCAGGATTTTTTCTGACGCCGATATTAACCTTTGAAATTTCGGGATTGCCGTAAGTTTCGGTATTCGCCTTATCAAGGAGTGCCATTGTATCGACGCCGACTTTACCGGTTTCAAGAGCCAGCGCGGTTAAATCTTCGACGCTTAAAGTGTCGTCGAGAAGTTTTGCAAGCGTTGACTGCATGAAGGCATTAATTTTTTCGTCATCGTAACCGAGCGCATTGGCGTGGTAAAGATAAGCCGACATACCTTTCAAGCCGTAAGTTATAAGTTCGCGCAGACTTCGTACGTCTTCATTCTTAGTGGCAAGTACGCCGATTTCAGATTCGTTAAAATTTTGTCTGTCGATAATTTTTGCAACGGCGGGAATGTTGGATTTATCAACTTTTTCAAGCAAAGCGGCTTTAACCTTCAAAGTTTCATCAACGCGACCGATAAGGTTTTCGCTGTCAAAGTTGGCATTGGTTATCGTCGTGAAAAGATTCAGCGTAATGAGCCGATTAACGTCCGCCGAAACATTTTTATCCTCTGCGCGAAGTTGCGTGGTAACGGCGCCTAAAGTTTTCGTGGCGTAAATCAGCAAGTCTTGAGCAAAGGCAACGTCGGACTTTTTGCCGCATACGCCCATTTTTGTACAGCCCTTGTTCTGCAACGTCTCTTGACATTGAAAACAAAACATAGCATTTCTATCCATAAGTATCCCCTAATTTTATAAATTTTATTTTCTGCGGTAAATTATATGACTTCTTCCAAAATATTCAAATGGGAATGAAAGGCAATGAACCAATCTTGTAAACGGAAAAATTGTTATCAACGTCAATGCACAAAGAAGGTGACATTTAAAAATCAGCGGGACATTTTCCATTAAGCTCGTGTCCGGTTGCAGTATCAAAAGACTTCTGAACCAAGGGGAAATAGTTTCTCTGTAGTTGAAGTCACCCAAAATTCCCGTTGCATTTAAAAGCGTCGCCAAACAGCCCGTCGCTATCGTCGCAAAAAGTATTACGTAAAGCCAGCCATCCATTGTCGAGGTGTTGACTTTCATTCGCGCTTTGCCGAAACGCCGCTGCATTAACAGAAAAAAGCCGAGAAAAAATAAAATTCCTGCAGGTATTCCGCCTGCCAACGCGATTATGTGGTATAGGTGTTCATCAATGCCCGCGCCGTCAGTTAAAAATTTCGGTATCAAAATGCCGATAACGTGACCGCCGAAAGCCATTGCCAAGCCTAAATGAAACATAGGACCTGCGATTTTCAAGCTGTCTTTTGCCAAAAATTGACTGGATTTAGTCGTCCAAGTACTTGTATCTTTTGAATAGCGGTAAGCCGTGCCGACAATCAACACGGTTATCGCAACGTAAGGCAGAGCGCCGAAAAAAATTTCATCCAATTCAAGTCACCTCCGAATTTAAATTTTCAAGCTGAATTAAAATTGCGTCCATTAAAAATGCGTGCGGCAATTTCGCCTCAATAAATCTGTCGCGCAGAAGTTCAAGTTTGCTTTTTGCCTTGAACAAAATTTTTTTTGCATTTTGCGAAGGAACTTCCGCCGCCAATTCAAGAATTGCGGGAAGGTAGTCGGGCAATTCGTTATTCAAATCAAAACCGTTTTCAAGAAACAAATTTTTGTATTCGTGAAGTTCCTGCGCTTGCTTGCCAAAGTCCGTGCGCTCGTGCGTCGTCAAGTAAAGGTTGGTGTTCTGCGAAAAGTCGAAGGATTGAACATATTGCGTTTCATATTCTTTGACGCCGATTTTTTCGACGTAGGCAAATAAATCCGTAAAAACTTCCTTGACTTGTGGCGTGTTAATTTGGTTGACAACGTCGCGGTATTCGGCAAAATCATTTTGCCAATTTTCGTCGGGGTATTCCAAAAGGTAGGCGGCAAGCTTAAGTACAAGCTGATATTCTTTCATCAGTTGCAACCTCCGAGCGGGCAAGCGTAGCCGGTAGAGCCTTGCAACTTGCGTAATTCTTCGTGCGATTTACCTTGCAGACCTGAGGGAAGTTTAATTCTGTCGGCGTACTTTGCAATGCCGAGAAGTCGATACATTTTTTCATATTCGAGAATTTCAAACTCCAAATTTTTAGGCGGCGCGGCGTTAATTTCTTTTTGACGCATAACCGTTCGCATATCAAGCAAGCGTTGAAGAGTCTCCGCAATAACTTTCGTATCACCGGCGCTGAAAAGTGACGCCAAGTAGCTAAGCGGTATTCGCATTGCGTCAGAGTTCGGCAAGTAAACGCGGTCTTTAACCTTTTTCATAATCGGCGACAAAGGCGGGATATACCACACCATAGGCAAAGTGCGGTATTCGGGGTGCAACGGCAATGCCAACTGCCAATTTTTGATAATTTTGTAGACGGGAGAAATTTCCGCAGACTTTATAACAGCTTCAGAAATTCCCGATTCACGCGCCGCATTTTGTACGGCGGGGTCTGAAGGATTTTTTATCACGTCAAGCAACGTGGGATAAATATTTTTATCGTCGTCAACCTTCGCCGCGTCAAGTACCGCGTCCATATCGTAAAGCAAAATGCCGAGATACCGAATGCGTCCTACGCAAGTGTCGGTACAAACTGTAGGCAAGCCGTTTTCAAGACGCGGATAGCAAAAAGTACACTTTTCCGCCTTATTGGTTTTCCAGTTATAGTAAACTTTTTTGTAAGGACAAGCGGCTATGCAATGCCGCCAACCGCGACAAATGTCCGGCGACA
>CAMJNB010000076.1 GCA_946407175.1 uncultured Selenomonadales bacterium
TTGTAAGGCGTGCGCAACATTTTTTTCCGCAACAGTTCAAATTCTTCATCTGAAGTATGTTCAATTTTAACCTTGACAATTTCGCCGTCAAAAGTTTGAGAAATGTCCTGCGTTTCGGGGTCAAGGATAAGGCGGCAACGAAAGATATCGTGCGCCTCCAAAGTTTCATTGATGGCGTATGCCAAACGCTCCATATCTACGACGGGCGAAAGTTTTAAAAGTGCGCCGACGTTCATCATGGTGGACTTAGCCTTTTTAAAATGCGCGTCGATTAAAAATCTTTGAATTGGGCGCAGTGGATAAATTTTCCGCTCTTCCATTGCCGATCACTCCTTTTTAGCTATTAGCTGGTAGCTGTTAGCCGGTAGCCGGTAGCTTTTATCACTTACTAGCTACTAGCTAATCCTTAATTATTCTCCGGCGGCGGCATTTCGCCGAGTGTCACTTCAACGGTATGAGAACTTCCACCGCGTACATAAGTCACCTTCACTTTATCGCCGACTTTGTGCGAATTAATTGCCGCACGAATTTCGTTTACAGAATTAACTTCCTTATCATCAAGTGACAAAATGATATCGTCACGCTGTAAACCTGCATGATCTGCCGGACCGCCTAAAGCAACTTGAAATACGTAGACGCCCTTGTCGATTGACAAGCTGTAACCGTAACGCGCGGCAGTCGGTTTATCAAAAGGCGTAATGCCCAAGTACGGACGAGCGACATAGCCTTTGCCTACAAGGTCTTCAACTACGGTTTTCACGGTGTTAATGGGAATTGCAAACGCCATACCTTCAAAGCCACTGCGAACTATTTTAACGCTTGGAATGCCGATAAGTTCACCGTCCGCATTGAAAAGCCCACCGCCGGAATTGCCTTGATTTATCGCCGCGTCCGTCTGCAAAAAGCTGACACTCTCGTTATTTGAAATTGTACGATTAAGCGCGCTTATTACGCCGACCGTGACAGAGCCGCTGTACTCCAAGCCCATAGGGTTGCCGATAGCTATAGCCGGTTCGCCGACCATAATGTTATCGGAGTTGCCGAATTTTGCAGTAGGTAAATCCGTAGCTTTAATTTTGACAACGGCAATGTCAGTCAATTCATCGGCGCCGACAAGTTCACCGTTGAAAGTCCTGCCGTCAGCAAGCGAAACAATTAATTCGTGCGAATCAGAAACAACGTGATTGTTGGTTACAATGTAGCCGTCCTCTCTGAAAATGACGCCGGAACCCCAGCCTGTTGCCTCGACTTGCCGATTAAAAAAGTCACGTGCCACGACTTTGTTTGTAATGCCGACAACTGCGGGACCTACCGACTTTGCAACACGAACAGCAGGAGTATTTCTTGCGTCAGTAATTTGCATACTTTTATCAGCGCCCGCCGCCTCAGTAACCGACGCGGTTTTTGTAATTTCGCCGCTCTGATCTTCACTCGTGCCGCAACCGCTTAACGTGAACAACGCTACTACGGCTGCCGCGCAGATTAACTTTGGAATTTTTCCGAATTTCATATTTAATACCTCCGTACTTAATTTTACTTTGTTGACAAAATTTTTTCAACCGATAAATTTTTCGGCGTCAGAATTTAATCTTACTTTAATCATAGCCTAATATATCGGTGCCGAATACTTTGGCAGTCTAATTGACTTTTACAAACCTACACTTTAAAATTATCGGCAAAATATACTAGGGGGGAGTCATTTTGTTTTTTTCAGGGAGAAAAAAAATCCTGACAGCGGCAACGGCGCTTATTTTATCTGCAACACTTTTCACAGGTTGCGGCGAAAATAAACAGCAACAAGCTCAGCAAGCGCCGGCACAACAAGTCAAGGTAATGAAAGTTATCCAAAGAAATACGCCGCTTACAAGTGAATACGCCGGACAACTTATCGGAATAGAGGAAGTAAAAGTTCAATCTAAGGTTAGCGGCAACGTAGTCGACAAATTTTTCAGAGGCGGCGAATATGTAGAGGCTGGACAGTTACTTTTTAAAATTGATTCGCGCCAATATGAATCAGCCGTACTTCGTGCACAAGCCGATTTGGCACAAGCCGAATCCGTCCTGCAACAATCGCTTGCAACTTACAATAACTCCGTACTTGACCTTCAACGCGACGAACAACTTTTTAAAGAGGCGGCAATAGCTGAACAAGTTGTTTCAACGCAAGCGGCACAAGTTCGAGCGAATGAGGCAACCTGCGCGGCTAATGAGGCGGCAATTTACGCCTGTCAAGCGGCATTAAAAACTGCACAAGAAAATTTGGCGGATACTGAAATTTACGCGCCGATGTCCGGCAAACTCGGTATTGATGACGTTGCAATAGGAACTTTCGCCACGCCCGGTACAACCACTCTCGTTACAATCGGTTCAGTCGACCCTATCTTCGCGCAGTTTTCAATAAGTGAGGCGGAATATTTAAAGTTCATTACAATGCAGTCCAATCAGACTGATAGAAATCCTTTGACTGTCACGATAACTTTAACTGACGGCAAACAATATCCTTATGAAGGCAGAATCGTTGAAACAGACAGAGAGCTTGCCAATAATACCGGCTCACTCATGATGAAGGCGGTATTTCCCAATCCCGGCGGCGCTTTAATTCCGGGTATGTTTGCACGCGTTCAACTTTCCGGTGAAACCATTCCAAACGCTATCTTAGTGCCGCAACGTTCAGTTCAGCAATTACTTGGTAAATCCTTTGTAATGGTTGTCGGCAAGGACAACAAATCTGAGGCGCGCAACGTTGAAATTGCTCAACAAGTCGGCAGTTACTACGTCGTTACAAGTGGCGTCACGCCGCAAGATACCGTTGTTGTCGAAGGCTTGACCAACCTGCGCGAAGGCGTCGACCTTGCCATGACTACAGTCACGCCCGGTGAAATGGGCTTTACTCTTGTTGACGTGAAAAGTTCCTACAGCACTGATTCTAACTTGACAACGCCGCTTGCCAGTCCTAATTCCCCCAGCAATTTAACTCGCTAAATTTTGACAGAAGGAGAAAAATTATAAATGGCAGAAGAAAAAAAACTTCCTACCCCCCCCCTTCAGTTTGTTACCATTAGCGGGACAAGCATACCTTTTGCGTTTCGTCCAAAGTCTTCTGATCCTGGAATAATGCAACAAATTTTTCACAATATGGACTATGCTTTCAATGTACCAAATTTTCACCCTAAATTAATTTTAGATTGCGGCGGCAATATCGGTTGTGCGGCGGTATTCTTTTCAAATGTGTATCCCAATGCACAAATTTACTCGATTGAACCTGAAAAAATGAATTTTAAAATTTTGACGTACAACACAATTTTTTATGACAATATTCATTGCATAAATTCAGCACTTTGGGATAAAGAAACTTTTATACGCATTGCAGACGAAACCGTAGCTGCAAATGCTTATATGACCGTCGAAACAACTCCTGACGATCCGCAAGCGTTTAAGACAATTACCGTATCTAAAATTTTAGCCGAATCCGGTTTTGATGAGATTGATTTGTTGAAGATTGACATTGAAGGGGCAGAAAAAGAGGTTTTCGGTGCGCCCGATGTTGATGAGTGGTTATCTAAAGTTAAAGTATTGGTAATAGAATTGCATGATCGTATGAAGAAAGGCTGTTCCCGCGTATTTTTTACGGCAATGTCTAAGTACGATTGGCATTTTGAATTACGCGGCGAAAATTTAATTTTTATGCGTGAATGACAATAATTTACAGCGGCACGCAAAATTAGGCATTAACCGATAAATGAAAGCAGGTACAGCATGGTTGACAAAAATTTATTTCTATACGATTTAGCCGTTGTTACAATTATGAAGAATGAGGCGCCGTACGTAAAAGAGTGGTTAGATTATCACCTTTTGGCCGGCGTCGACCATTTTTATATTTATGACAATGAAAGTCCCGACAATTTGAAAGAAGTTTTGCAACCGTACATTGACGCCGAAATTGTCACATATACTTTTTATCCTGACAAGTGTCGACAGCTTGAGGCTTATATTGACGCGGTTAAGCAGTACAAATATTTCTGCCGCTATATGGCGTGGATTGATGCCGACGAATTTATTTTTCCAAAAAGTAAGCCGACGATAACCGAAACTGTTGACGAAATTTTAAGCAGTACTTTTCCCAATGTTGCAGGTCTTGGCGTAAATTGGAATCTTTACGGCTCTAACGGTGAGGAGAAAGCTGACTTTAGTCGCGGCGTTTTGGAAAAGTTTACGCGCCGTGCAGAGAATAACTATAATGTACCGTACCTGAATAATCCGTCCAACGGTTACTGGGGAAATTCGCTTGTGAAAACTATTGCCAATCCGCGCAGCGTCAAGTACTTTCCCACTCCACATACCCCCGTCTGTTTCAGTAATTGCGTTACGATAAATGAAAAAGGCTTTGCTATCTTTAGTCACCAAATTTACCCAATTTCAACTGAAAAAATAGTTATTAATCATTATTTCCTAAAGTCCAAAGAAGAATTTGAAAAAAGAGTTCAACGCGGGAATGCCGATTTATTTGAAAATAATTATACTATGAATAAATTTATTGAACATGATCGTAACGATGTTTTTGACGACAGCATTTTAAAATATCGTGACGCCCGCAAATCGGCATTGGGTATGGATTCGGTTATATCTTCCAAGCAGATTGATTACATTCGTCTTTTTAACACGTTGTCTCAAAATGTGGTTACGGCATTGTTAGATGTCATGTCGAGAGAATTTTTTAACAATAAGGTTGAAAATTTTTTGACCTGCCTGCATTTAACTTCGTACCTCAAGGGAAAAATGTTTGACGATAACGGCGCAAAGATTTTTGAAGAGATGTCGCTAAGGGCGCTGTATAAATCGCTCTTTGCCGACATACAGGTAGCCGACGTGGAACTTTTAATGAAAGAAATGCCGTATATCTTGACAAAGCCGTATCCTGTCGTCAAAGAAATATCTGCAACTTTGATTAAATTTCTTCCGCAAATTTTGTTGCTGTTTCGCATGCAAAATGCGTGGCAACAGTTTACCGAATTGGAACACGAACTTGAAATGCTGAAAAATTTTCAAGCCGTTAACGACAAGTGATTTTTACTAGTTATAAACTTTTACGAGTTAGAAATTTTATGAGTTAAAAAATTTGACAGGGGTGATTTTATGACGGACGTTGAAAAACTTCGTAAGATTTTATCTGAAAGTCGTCGCGCAGTTTTTTTAGGCGGTGCCGGTATGTCTACAGAATCGGGTATACCGGATTTTCGCAGTGCCGGCGGCATTTATAATCAAAAATTGCATACGACATTCAGTCCTGAGCAAATGGCGTCGTACAGTTTTTTCGTCAAACACCCTGAAGAATTTTTCGACTTCTACCGCAAGAGGTTTGTGTATCTTGACGCTAAGCCGAATGCGGGACATTTGGCGCTTGCAGAATTGGAGCGGCGCGGTAATTTAAAGGCGATAGTCACGCAAAATATTGACGGTCTTCATCAGCTTGCCGGTTCAAAGACGGTTTATGAACTGCACGGCTCAATACGTCGCGCTTACTGCACAAGTTGCGGCGAAAAGTACGACGTCGAGTTTATTTTAAATAATCGTCCCATACCGTACTGCAAAAAGTGCGGCGGCATTGTAAAGCCTGACGTGGTTTTGTTTGAAGAGAGTTTGGACAGCGACATTTTAACTGCGGCGATTGTGGCAATTTCGGCGGCGGACACGCTGATTATCGGCGGCACAAGTCTTGTCGTGTATCCTGCGGCGGGGCTTGTAGACTATTTTAACGGCGAGCATTTGATTTTGATTAACAAAACTGAAACACGCGCAGACAGAATTGCCGAGCTGGTGATTCGTGAAAATATCGGCGAGACGCTGAATCAAGCAGTTATGTAAAATTAGGGGAGTGATAATAATGACCGCATTACGTCAAGAAGCGTTGCAAATGGTAAACGATATGCCGGAGTACTTGCTTATGACGGTTATTCAATTTTTGCAAAATTTACAGTTAAAAGAAGTTGATTCGACAGAAACAGAAATTGTTGATGACGATGAATTTTTTGCCAAAAGAGCAAAAGCGATTGCCAATATTAAGGAATGGCAAAAATGCAATGAAGACCTTTTAAAGTCCGATATAGATTGGGATAAAGAAATTGAAATAGCGTTGGAGGAAAAATATGGTCCTTTTAATTGATGCAAATGTAGTTTTGGATTATGTCTGTCAACGTGAGCCGCATTATGAATGCGTTAATAGGCTTATAGATTTAACCCAAAAATTCAAATGTAAAACGTACGTCGCTTTTCACAGCATGTCGGTAATTTGGTATGTGCTTAGAAAGCATGCCGAAAATTCCAGACGCAGAGAACTTTTGTTTGGTATTACAGATGTGTTTACAGTTACAAGCGCTTCACATGAAGCCGTTGTCGACGCTATAGGCGACGAAAATTTTCCGGACTTTGAAGACTGCCTGCAAGAAAAATGTGCGTTGCAATGCGGCGCTGATTATATCGTGACACGAAACGTAAAAGATTTTGCGTCGTCAAAAATTCCCGCCGTAACGCCTGCGGAAATGTGTGAGATAATTTCTAAAAGCTAAATGTTAATTCCGATCTTAATTTAAATTTTTATATAAAGTCTTAATTAAAATCTAA
>CAMJNB010000077.1 GCA_946407175.1 uncultured Selenomonadales bacterium
AAGCCGGTTACAGCGGTTATTGACATAACGCCGCCCAGCGTCACGTCGCTTACCGTGTTGCCGAAGTTGACAAATGACGCATTGCCGTCTACCGTGTCGCTTACCGTGACCAAACCAAATGCCGCACGCGTCACGTCTGTGCCGTTGTCCGCCAATGTGAAGTTGACGCCTTTAAGACCTTTGTTTGTCGTGTCACTTTCTATCGACGTAAACGCGCCTTGAATCTGAATGTCTGTCGCGCTGTTATTCAAGAACGTTACTACTACGTCAGAAGAGTTATCTTCGTCGGTAAAGGTGTAATTGCCAATCTTCGCTTTGCTCTTATCTACTAAAGTGTAGGTGAACGCCGCAAAGCCGGTGCTGTCCGTGCCGATTGTATAGCTCTTACCGTTTAACGTGATATTAGCCGAATTGTAAACTGCCGTGACCGTGCCATAGCCGGTGTCATTAGATTTAATGTACAAAGGCTGGTACGTCGTGCCGTTACCGTCCACGTCAAGCGCAAGTATGCCGGAGCCTTTAAATTGGAAAGTACCGGACGCATTTTCGGTGAGGTTGTAAAGCGTCGCCTCCGCATTAGTTGCGCCGGTCGACGGATCTGTTATCGTGAAGTTGCCTTTTGACAACGTCGCGTCACTAAAGGTCCTTGTCAACAGAGCATTAGCCGCAGTATCTGTCGCTACGCTGAAGGTCGTTCCATTCAATGACAAATCGCTTGATGTGTCGGTGCCAAAGCTAAATGCTACCGTAGCCTTAGTTTCAGTGCTTGTACCGTTGGTGAATGAAAGCTTTGAAAATGCGTTATCTGCCGCCAAGCCCAATGTCACTGCAGTGCCGATTTCACCGCCAAATACAACGGTACGACCTTGAAGAGTGTGACTGCCGATAGCGCCGCCGTCTACTTCCAAGTTTACATCTTTTTTAGCCGCAATGTTTGTCGTGCTGTCATAGACATTGGCAACGTAAGAATTGTGTAAAAAGCCCGCCGCTTTTTCAACGGCGCTGGATGCATCATCATTTTTTGCATATGTATCGTAAAAGTTGACAGCATAGTATTGAGTAGCATCATTGCCGCTTATTGCCGTAGTGGCGTTGTCATCGGAATACCATTGTACTTTTACCCAAGTATTGCCGCCCTGTACGTTAAAGAGGTCGTACGCCATACTGGTAGCAAAATAATCCCAAGTTTCCCCAGATTTTGTTCCAGAATCGAAGTAAGCTTTAAAATCTTGAGTATAATTCGCAGTGTGCTCAATCGCTGAATCAAGGCTTGTTACGGCTTTAAAATCAGTAAAAGTTGACGCCTTAGTGGTATACGTCATCTTGAATGAGTTAGCATTACCAGGTACACTAAGTTGGAAACCTGCCCAATAACCATAACCATTAGTTGTTTCAGTTTTTCTTAATCCACTGGTGTCAGTCAAGTGGCTGTTTGCTTTACCACCAACAAGTTTTGACGCTTCATTTGTCTGATTGTTGTAAACCGACGCAGTGATAAACTTCGTGTTCTCTGCCTTAGCGGTTTCAGCATCAAAACCTGCAGCAACAATAGCATCACCGCTTAAAGTTTCAGAACCAAATTTATTGGTAATGTTGGTCTTGCCATCGTTTCTTGTGTATGAGCCGTCAGATTTAGTTGTTGCAGAATACGGGAGAGAGAATAAAGAGGTAAGCGTATTGCCTTCAGCCGCTGTCGCAACAAGTTTGGTTACAGAATCATTGCCGGTGCCGTTAATTAACTTCGTGCCGCTGGTGAGCTTGACGGTGCCGGCGGCAAAGCGTTGCATGCTAAAAACGCGGTCTTCACCGCTGATTGTAGAATTGAAAACGTCTTCGGAATTATCCGACTTAATTAATCCTTGCGAATTAATTTTGAAGATATTCATAGAATGAATCTCCTTTCGAAAAGATAGGGGAAGGAACGCACGAATAATCACAAGGGTGCGTACCGAAAAAAATCAATCGGAAAAAATGTTTGGGTAAGTTCAACGCGCCACACATCGAACTTAGGACGGAAAGCGGTTGGGGAAACCGCCGTTTGGACAGCGGGGAACTGTCCGAAAAGTTTTTTAAGGAACGGTGGGGAACCGCCCCTAGTTACAGAAAAAAACTTCAGAAATTATAACACCGCGAAAAACTTTTTTGAAAACCTCCTTTGAAATAAAATAAGTGCCTGAAATGAAGTAGCATAGAAAAAATGGATCGTTGGTAGGGTGAAGTAGAAGATTAACCGCGATTAAAAGGTAACCTGTTAACAATCTGAAAAGATATCGAAGAAAAGTGGGTTACAATTAAGCGCGAAAAGGAGTGCAAAAAGTGTCGCGGGTAGAAAGGATAGTAAAGGTTAAGATTAAATAAGAACGAGTCGGTTAATCTTTTTCAACGAGTTCGCCGTTAAGGGAGGCCTTGAGGACTTTGGAAGGTTTGAAAGCGGGGACCTTAGCGGAAGGGATTTGGATGACTTCGCCGGTACGGGGGTTGCGACCTTCACGCGCGGCGCGTTCATTGACGCAGAAAGTGCCGAAACCGGGGAGCTGAAGTTTGTCGCCTTCAAGGAGGATCTCGGTAATAACTTCGACGACAGAGGCAACGGCCTTATCAGCCTGTCTGCGCGAGAAACCGGATTTGTCGGCAACAGCCGCAATAAATTCAGTCTTGTTCATGAAAAACATCCTTTCATTAAAAAAATTTAAAAATGGTTTACAAAGGTTAGGATACAGTGGCGGCGCTTATTGGGCGATTAGGTTGGTAAGGTGTAAGAGTGAGGTGGGAAGTAAGGAATCACCGAACGCCTTAAGGCGGTTAAGCCATTAAGCGCTTGTAGACTGTACGTCCTAAAAAAGCGCCTAAATAATAGCACAAAAACCGCCCTTGTCAAGCCTTGACGCGGGTAATAGAATGAATTTTAATTTATGTAATGGATTTAAAAAGGTATAAGAGATAAAAATTTGGTTAAAGAAGATAAAAATTTATCGGGTAAAAATTTTTGTATATGAAAAGCAGGAAAATAGCGTATGACATTTGAAGAGATTGAAAGAATTATTCGAGCGGACGGGTGGCAATTATACGATATAAACGGTTCGCATTATCATTATAAGCACCCTGAAAAGAGCGGCAAAGTTACAATTCCGCGTCATTCTAAACCTAAGGACTTAAATTCAAAAACAGTAAAATCAATTTTTAAACAAGCGCAAATTGAGAGGTGAAAAAAATGCTGACAATATATCCTGCCATATTTTACAAGGAAAGTGACGGCTGGTCGGTAGTGTTTCCGGACTTGAATCACCTTGCGACGGACGGACGCAATTTTAATGAGGCTTATGCAATGGCGGTAGACTGTCTGGCAGGCTATCTTTACTCGGAAATGCAGGACGGCAATAAAATTCCTGCGCCGACGCCGATTGAAGAAGTTGACGTGCATTGTGAAGATGACGAAGGCGACAACTACGAATTTGCGGTAGTGAATGTGGTTGCGGTAGATTTGGAAAGTTATGCGAAAAAATTTTTTGAAGGCGACGCCGACGCCGAAGCGGTTTGATAACTGCGCGAAAAGCAAACAAAGAAGAAAGGAGCTGGTATTTTTATAAGGGAATGCCGCCGCTTACGCCGGAACAGCTTGAACGTCTTGACGCATTGGACAAGATGAGCGACGACGACATTGTATATGACGAAGATGCACCGCGTTTGACGGAAGAACAGCTTAAACAGTTTAAGCGCGTATATCCTAAGCGTGAAGAAAAAGTCAGCTGAAATAATTTGTAGCCGCCTTAGAGCGGTTTTTTTGTTGCAAAGATTTATGTTATAATGGCGAAAAACTTTTGGTAAGGGAGTGAATGAAATGTTGAACGACGCGCTATTTTATGAGTCGTACGAAATTATTGAGGGGGAAAAAATTATGTCAGCGGCGGCGCCGTTAAATCACAGCGGTATTTTGTTTCGGCTTGGAATGATAATCGGAAATTATGTTATCGCGAAAAAATGCGGCTATGTTTTTCCCGATGACGTAGACGTACATTTTCCGGACGGAAATTTGTTCAAGCCGGACTTGGTAGTAGTAAAGCAGGAGAACGCGGGGATTTTGAATTGGCAGGGCTCGATTTACGGCGTACCGGACATGGTTGTTGAAGTGCTGTCAAAGTCGACGCGCAGAAAAGATTTGACGATTAAAAAGGATATCTACGAATCGAACGGCGTCAAGGAATATTGGATAATAGATCCGTGGGCGAAGGCGGTGGACGTTTACATCCTGCGCGACGGGAAATTTGAACTCGACGGTGAATATTTAAAGTACTCTGCCGATGAATGGAAAGAGCTTAGCGACGATGAGAAAGCCGCCGTGAAAACTGAAATTAAAGTCGGAATTTTTGAAGACTGCATTGTAAACATTAATGACATTTTTGATTGGTTACACTATTAAATTTTTTTGAACAGAGTTTAGGAGAGACATGATACACAGATTTAAACAAGGCGGAAAAAATATAGTATTGGACGTAAACAGCGGCGCGGTGCATTTGGTAGATGAAATGCTTTATGAAATTATCGGACTTATGGAAGTCGGAACGCCGCGCAGAGAAATTTTAGAGACGCTTGCAAAAAAATATTCGCGTGAGGAATTGGAAGAGGCGCTTACCGAATTGGACGAGGTTAAAGCGGCGGGACAACTTTTTTCAGCGGATATGGACGTACCGCCAACATTTCAAGGCGTCGGCGTGGTGAAAAGTTTATGCCTTATGGTCGCGCAGGATTGCAATTTACGCTGTAAGTACTGTTTCGGTGCAGGCGGCAGTTACGGTCATCGCGGCGTAATGTCGGAGGACACAGGCAAGGCGGCGGTTGACTTCATCATAAAAAATTCGTACCTGCGTAAACATTGCGAAATAGATTTTTTCGGCGGCGAACCGCTGATAAATTTTCGCACGGTCAAGGCGGTTACCGAGTACGTGCGGCGGCGTGAAGTCGAGACCGGCAAAAAAATTAAATTGACGCTGACGACAAACGGCGTGTCACTGAACGATGAAAAAATTTCTTGGCTGAATGACAATAACATTTCGCTGGTATTGAGTTTGGACGGACGGCGTGAAGTTCACGACGCAATGAGACCGGATTTAAAAGGACGCGGCAGTTATGATATTGTTGTAAAAAATTTTTTGAAGACGGTACAAAGTCGCGGCGGCGACAACTACTATCTGCGCGGGACGTACACGAATAAAAATTTGGACTTCGCGTCCGACGTTGAAAGTATGTTGACTGCCGGCTTTGACGTGTTATCAATCGAGCCGGTTGTATTAAAGGATTCGCCGCTTGCAATAACTGAAAAAGACCTGCCGCGTATTTTTGAAGAATACGACAGATTGAGTGAACTTTATTTGCAGAGGAAACGTGAAGGCAACGGATTTTTCTTTTTCCATTTCAACGTGGATTTATCAAACGGTCCCTGCGTTGCAAAGAGGTTGGCAGGTTGCGGCGCCGGTCACGAATATTTTGCAGTGGCGGAAAACGGCGACTTGTACCCGTGTCACCAATTTGTTGGGCGTGAGCGTTACAAGCTCGGTGACGTGTTTAACGGCGTTGCCGAATCTGCGCGGCATTGGACAAAATATTTCCGTGAATCGCACGTCTTGAATAAGCCGAAGTGTAAAAACTGCTGGGCAAAATATTTTTGTAGCGGCGGCTGTCATGCCAATGCGGATTTGTTTAACGGCGATATACGCAAGCCGTACGAGATAGGTTGTGAAATTCAGAAAAAGCGACTTGAATGCGCCATATACGTGCAAGCGGTGTTGAATGACGAATAAAAATTTCAATCAGTTTTTATAATTTTATAACGGCGTTGACTTAGTGTCGGCGCTTTTTTTTACGCAGGATTATAAATCTGCGCGGCGAAAAAACTTTTTCAAAGGAGGTTTGCACATGGAAAAGAAAATGTTTAAAGCAATATTATTTGATACGCGATCCATACAAAACTACATTTACTCCGGTAATCGCCTGCGTACGAATATCGGCGCATCTTACATTGTTGACAGAATTTTTTTTGATGAACTGGTACAAGGCACGCTGAAAAAAATGTTTCCGCAAGAGGATTTTTCTTCTGCAGAGGATACGACGTGGGATCGTAAAAAGGACGCCGAGACTTCATGGGACAAGATGAAAGAATGTTGCGTGGCGTACATAGGCGGCGGCAACGCTCTAATACTTTTGCACGAATCAAAAAGTTATCAAGACGCCGTTGCGGTTGTGAAAGATTTTACGCGGCGGCTTTTGGTTAAACGTCCCGGTTTAAAGGTCGGTGCGGCGATAGGCGACTTGTCTATAACCGACGGCGTAATTAATCAAGATGAACTTAACGCGCTTTACACCACGCTGAAAAAAAATCAGACTACGGTTTTTCCCGCAGTCAATGTACCATACACCGGCTTAACGTTGAGTTGCGAGATAAACGGCGAGGCGGCAAACTTCTATGACAAATATAATAAAGTCAATCCCGACGCAAGCGGCGAAATAAGATTTTATTCGCAAGAAACCGCAGTTAAATCTGACATGGCT
>CAMJNB010000078.1 GCA_946407175.1 uncultured Selenomonadales bacterium
TGCCGAATTACAAAGTAAATTACCGCAAGGTCAGTATACGTCCAATTTGATACGTCGTTTAACTTTGAAAAGAAATAACCGCGTCAATGACTGTATAAAGAAAACGGCGCGATATATCGTCAATCATTGCATAGAACACAACATCGGAACAATAGTTTGTGGGTACAATCTTGATTTCAAGCGCAGTATAAATCTGGGAAGTAAAACGAATCAGAACTTCACACAAATTAGTTTCGGAAATCTTAGGGAACACCTTGAAAATCTTTGTAGCAGATATGGTATGCAATACGTCGAACAGGAAGAAAGCTATACAAGCAAGGCAAGTTTTTTAGATTTAGATTTTCTTCCAGTGTACAATGCGGACAATCCTAAAGAATACAAATTCAGTGGAAAAAGAATCAAGCGTGGTTTGTATAAAAGCGCAGACGGACGAATAGTAAATGCAGACGTAAACGGCGCGGCAAATATATTGAGAAAAAGTAGCCAGAACTTCGATTTTGAAGAACTGAGTAGGGGGCTATTGGCTAGTCCTTTAAGAATTAAGCTTGCTTAATTGCTTAAGAATCCCCGCCTTTAGGCGCGGGGAGTGTCAAGATAGACTTTCTAAAATTAAAATTTTGGGGACGTGAGATTTTGGACGTAATAGAGATTTTCACAAAAGGCGGCACGGTGATGTACCTGCTCTTACTTTGCTCGATTGCCGTAATTGCGATTGGCATTGAAAGGCTGACTTGTTATCACTACGCGGGTAATAACGGCACTGCTTTTTTGGAAAATCTTTCTGACAAATTGCGAAGTCAAAGCCTTAATCAAGTTGCCGACTTCTGTCACGCCGAAAAAAGTCTTGTAGGCGAAGTTGCTTTTTCCGGCGTACTTGCCGCGACGCGAAATGAAAATATCGAAGTGGCGCTGGATATGGCGTACAGTGAATCGGCAATGAAACTGCGCGCGCGGTTGAATTACCTTTCAATGATTGTAACTTTATCGCCTCTTTTGGGACTTCTCGGTACCATTTCAGGTATGATTGAGGCTTTTAACATTTTTAATCTGCAGGCAGGTCAACCGCTGGCAATAACCGGCGGAATCGGGGAGGCGTTGATAGCGACGGCAACCGGTCTTTGCGTAGCGATTTTGGCGCTGATTGTTCACACATACCTTGCGCAGAAGCTTGATGAAATTCTGGCGAAATTGGAAAAAGCCGCGTCCATTGTTCAAGGCGCGTTGAGTGGGAAGGGTGAAAACAATGCGACGCCGTGACTTTCGCGAAGATAAACAGCCGCTTGTCATGATTATTCCGATGATTGACATAATGCTTTTTCTTTTGGTCTTTTTTATGTTGAGCACGATTTACATGGTGCAGACGAACAACTTCAACGTGGATTTGCCGAAGTCGGAAGGTACGCGGCAGGAAATTGAACCGAAAGTCGCGGCAATCACGGTGACGGCAGGCGGCGAAATTTTTTACGATGACAGTAAAATTTTGGATAAAAATTTAATTCAGCTGGTAAATCACGAATTGACTAAGGATGCCGAAACGATTTTTGTAATTTACGGCGACAGAGCCGCGCGGTATGAAAATGTTGCAAAAGTTTTGGAAGTGCTGAAAAAATCCGGTGCGCGTCACGTCTCCATTGCGACGGAGCTTAAAAATTAGTTGCACGCTTAAATTTAGTCTCAAGCTTAAATTTAGTTACACGCCTAAAACTTAGTGGAGGTTTTAAATTGGATTATCGACCGCGTTGGGAAAGGATAATTTTAATTGCGGCAGTTTTTAATCTCGCCGTGATGTTCGCTCTTACGTCGAGTTTGTCACTGCCAAAAACTGAAACGGTGCGCGAAAATTTACAGATGGTTCAATGGACAGATTCAGCCGCTGATGCAGTTCCCACCGCGTTACAAGAAGAAGTTCAAACCTTCCCCGAAATTAAATTGCCGCCGTTGGAAATACCGAAATTTGAACCGATACCGCCGCCTGAATCTGTCGAAGTTGAAAAAGTAGAAACGCCGATTGAACCGCCTAAAGAGACCGCGTCGTCTGCCGAAAGTAAGCCGGCTGAAAGTGAAAAGCCGGTTGAAAATGAAAAGCCGACTGAACCTAAGCCGCAGGAAAATAATTCGCAAAGTAAATTAATCGCCATTGTCAAGGTTTATCCCCGCGATTTAACAGAACAATTTTTGGCAAGCGGCGTCGTTAAAGAAAAAATTACGCTGAATGATGAAAAAATTATTGTCGCAGTCACAATCGGCGTTGACGGCAAAGTTAAAAGTGCCGAGATTGTAAGCGGCGCAGGTGATGATGAGCGCGGCAGGATTATAAATTTTGTTTCACAAACTGCCGCGTCAAGTTGGATTTTTGAACCGTATCTTGATGAGGATGGCAACCCTGTCGAATTGCAGACGCAACTTGAATTTACTGCCGCCGATTTTTAAAGAAAATAAAAACGCGGCTTGAAAAAGGCGTTTGGCTGTGGTATTATGAATAAGCCTTGAATAAGGAATTAAACGCATTTAACATGTTAAGCACTAAAACTAAAATCTCCCTTGCAGTTTTCCGACAACTACTTGGGAGATTTTAGTTTAGTCCGTCTAGAATTATCTACCGGACATGCAGGTTGTTAAGCTCTGCCGTTAGAAAAGTTTTTTGCTAATGTAATTGGCGACGACTCCTGCGAGTACACCAATTCCAAAAGCAACGATCGCATTTAACATGTCACAGCACCTCCCTTCGTCGAAAATTTACCGACAGAAAGGAACGGCATTGACGCGATTATATCACTAAAAAATATTTTTGAAAATAAAAAAGCCCGACGCAATGTCAGGGCTTATTGTTTTATCGAGACTTAATTTTCAATCAAGTAAAGTCGAATAAAGCGCGTCAATCTCTTTCAATTTGAGTTCGTGCTCCGCCGCCAATTCTGCCAACTTCGCAGGGTCGACGGCGTTATTTATTTCGTGTTCAAGCATTTTCAATTCCATTTCGTACATTTTCAGCGTGGCTTCCAACTTTTCAAACTGCACGTCGACTTTCGGCGCAGACTTCGACTTAATCGATGACGTAACTTTTTCAGCGGCAGTTTTAGTCTTCGCAATTTTGTCCTGCTTTACCGGTTGAACTTCGCGCTTTTCAAATTCAATGACGCGCGTCGTGACTGAATCAAGTAAATATCGGTCATGCGTGACGATTAAAATGGTGCCGTCGAATGAGTTTAGCGCTGACTCTATTGCCTCTCGCGCAGGTAAATCCAAATGGTTTGTCGGCTCGTCGAGTATTAAAAAGTTCGCGCCTTGCAGAATTAATTTCGCCAATGCCACGCGCGTTTTTTCGCCGCCGGAAAGTGCGCCAATCGGTTTTTCTACAATCTGCGCACCTAAGTCAAGCCGTGCCAATTCGGAGCGTGCTTTTTCAAGCGTCAAATTAAATTCGTTCACCAACTCTTCAATCGGTGTCATGTTTACGTTTAAATCTTCATGTCCCTGCGAAAGGTAGCCGATTTTCACGCGGTTACCAATTTTTATTTCGCCGCTGTCCGCTTTAAGCTCACCGACGATGATTTTAAGCAAGGTGGACTTGCCGACGCCGTTTTTGCCGATTAAGCCGACCTTTTCGCCTTTTACAATTTCGAGACTGAAATTTTTTATAACGCCTTTAAAATTCACGTCGTCAAGAATCAAAACTTTGTTGGCAGATTCGGCGGCGTCACCGAGTTTAACTTTGACAACTTCGTTTGACGGCGGCTTTTCAAGGCGTTCCATTCTGTCCAAAATATTTTGTCGACTGCGCGCGCGTTTAGCCGTAGACGCACGGACTTTATTACGCCGCACGAAATCTTCCAGCTTGGCAATTTCTTCTTGCTGTTTCTCGTACGCTTTCCATTCGTATTCGCGTCGTTCGGTTTTAAGCTGAAAATATTTTTCGTAGTTGCCGGCATAAAGCGTCGCCTTGCCGTTTTCCATATCCAAAATTTTTTCAACGCAATTTTGCAAAAAGTGTCTGTCATGCGTGACGGCAATGACGGTGCCGCGATAATTTTTTATGAAGTCTTCCAAAAAATCTATGGCGTAAATGTCAAGGTGGTTAGTCGGCTCGTCAAGAATTAAAATACGCGGCTCGTTTAAAAGCGCCCGCGCCAAAGTTATTTTTCCCGTTTCACCGCCGCTGAAATTTTTCGGATTTTTGGCAAGTTCGGATTCGGTAAAGCCGAGACCGTACAAAATTTTTCGCACTTGAAATTCTTCCGCACCGTCGCGTAACATTTCATCAAGCAAAGTTGACTGCGTAAAATTCGGCATTTGTTCGGCGTAACCTATATCTTCCTGCCGCAGTCCGATTAATTTACCGGCGTCGTAATCTTCAATGCCGATCATAATTTTAAGCAATGTAGATTTACCGGCGCCGTTTTTGCCGACGATGCCGACTTTTTCACCGTCTTGTATTTTAAAACTTATGTCAGAAAAAATTGTTCGTTCACCGAAAGACTTTGTTAAATTTTCAATTTGAATCATATTGTTAGCCGGTAGCTAGTAGCTGTTAGCTCGTAACTCCTAATTCTTAATTCTACATTCTTAATTCTACAAAGTAGCAAACCAGTTATAAGCGTCGACAGCCGCAATTTTGCGCGGATCAGGCGGCGGCTCCGGTGCCTGCGGTTGAGCTTGTTCCTGCGGCTTGGTTTCGGCTTTTACTTCCTCTACAAAATCGTCGTCACGTTCCATAAATTGCGCAAGTTCTTCAATGGTAATGTCATTAAATTCATCTTCGATAAAAAAACTTCTGCGCGAAAAATGAAGTTGGTACGCGGCGCTTTGTTGCTGTTGCTCCGGTCTTACACGTATTCTTTGCGTTTGGCGTGCGGCAGAACTTTGCTTTTGTTCGGACGTAACGTCAATACTTCGGAAAGAAGCTGTCGAGGTTCCCTTCGACCCGTTCAGTCTTTTAATTTCCATGATAACACTTCCTTCCCAACCAAATCATTTTTTACTTTACAAACAAAATTATTTTTTACTGTACAAAGATTTATCGTCAAATTTTTTTTATGCTACTACAAAATTTCCCTTTTGAAAAGTACCGCACGGAAAAATTTTTTCGCCAAATTATTTAAAATGTCCCCAAAAAAGTTGCGGTGAAAATACAATTTTGTCCGTCGCCAAAAATGTATCGACTAGAAAGAGTAATTCCTTGTCTTTGTCGTCGACTGATTCACTGAACTTGATGTTATTTTCACTTAAAAATTTTCGCTTAAAAAATTTTGTGCCGACAGAATTGTTAATTCCCTGCATAGCAAGTCCCATTAATTTTTGTACGGCGGTAAGATTTAATTCTTGAATGACGTTTAAATTTATCAATGCGCCATCTGTTTGTATCGAAAATTTTTGGTCCGGCAATTCACTTAATGCAAATGCACCGTTGTCATCACTTTCCAATTTATAAATGGTGCATATTATGTTCGGTAAAAATTTATCATAAGTTTCATAAGTCAGATAATTCATTTTATCTTGGGAATATTGTTCAAAAAATTTTTGGCAAATGTCGGTGAGAATTCTTTCTGCCTGTGGCAAGACGATATCTTTACCGTTTAAAAACAAAACGTAATCGCCGCGTGCTACATCTAATCCTTTGTTCCATGCCGAAAATTTATTTGTACTGCGCGAAACAGTCAATACCGTGACATTTTTAACCCCTGCATAATGTCGGCAAATTTTGTAGGCATCGTCTGTCGAGGCGTCAACCAAAATTATTTCGCAATTACTTTTAGGCTGAAACAAAATCCCGCGTACAACCAGTTCCAAAAGAGCGGAGCCGTTTTCAACATAAATTACGAAGGAAAGTAACGGCGGCAACTCTACAATCGGTTTTGTGTCAATGTTAAGGGGTATTTTAATCATATGGTTTGCCATATTGCAGTTATACCATTCCGGCATAAAAACTTTTTTGTCGGGATTTTTATTCAGCCACGCGCCCCACCATGAAAATGAACTCATCGGCATTATGTTGTGCTTGCATAGGCTCATCAAATGCATTTCTTCATGGGCATATTCACAACCTTCAATAAAGTGAGTCGGCAGGTTGAACTTTAAATTTTCCTTAGCCCACTTCATATCGTCCGAGAAAACAAACAGTGTGAACGAAGGCAAAAATTTTTTTAATTCCGCAATACATTTATCAAAGTAATCACACGGCAACAACATTGCGCCGCCGGTTCTCCATGCAGGTGAAAGATAATCTCCCAAACGAATATGCACTGATACCGGACAGTCGGCGGCAAGAATTTTTTCTTCCCAATCGGCGGCAATTTTAGTCAAAGGCTCTTTCAAAGTGACTTCACGGCGCACAATGTCCGCTATCTCAATAAAAAAATATTCCTGCTGCAACCACGTGCCTTGTACATAAACAT
>CAMJNB010000079.1 GCA_946407175.1 uncultured Selenomonadales bacterium
GTTGCCTACAACAAAATCTTTGCCGTCGGCAGTAGAATAGGCGCTGAAAAAGCTCGTGTTGTAATTAATCGTGTTGCCCTGCGCGTAGTTGCTTATGACGGTGTTGTTGCCGTTGAAATCGAAAGTTTGACCGGCAGACTGTTCACCAACATACATTGACGTACTTTCAGCCTGCTTGCAAAGGTAGCGCAGAAACATATAACCGGCGGGATAAGCGTCGGTGTTTAAATAGCCGTCGGCAAAGGACAAATTTTTTTTCAGCGTATCCGAATCCTGCGCCAGTTTTGTTATGGATTTAACATGACCGGCATTATTGTCGGAAGCACCGATAACAAATTCGGCAATACCTTCACGGAAAAATTCCGGCGTATCCTCTTTAATCGTACCCGTCGCGTACATAACGCCGTGAGTGAGTTCGTGCGCCAGCACTCTGTCCAAATATGTCTTTGAACTGGAATGGAAACCGTTGGCGTTTTCGGCGTCAATACCGTAATAGAGTTCAAGATTTATTGAGATATTGATAACGTCAGAAGGCGTATTGTTTTTGGCGTTGCCGTCGGTAGCCGCCGCCGCGCCCGTAAAACCTCCGCCGCCTGCAAACTGTATCCTTACGGTTTGTCCGTCTAGTGCAAGACCGTAAGAATCATAATTCAACTTTGCAGATTCGCGCAGCCACCAGCCGTTCAAGCCGCATAAAATTTTTGTGACGCCGTTTTTCAAATCTTCGCCGCTTATGCCCCAAAGTCCGTTTTGCGAAAAGTCGGTAAAGTACCTTGAATCGCCAATCAAGTCGCAAGCCGAAATATAATCTGCTTGAGATTCGCAGTTATACGCCGCAGTAAAGCTGTCAGGCCATTGCACATAGAAGGTAAAAGACTTGCCGTCATCTCCCGTGTAAGTTATCGGCGTGATTGTGCCGGGAGTAGGTAAAGGCGCGTCGGTTAATTTGCCGTCCTCCGGTACAATGGATTCGGCAGTTTTTACAACGGAGCCGCCTGCCGTTGCACTTGTAACCGCGCCTACATCTTCGCCGTCTAAAGTAATTCCGCAGACTTCTTGCAGACGCTGATTGACGTCAGAAATTTTTTGCGTGCTTGTAACTTCCTTTACAAAATCATCGCGCAGAGTACTAAGCGACGAGATAACGGAAACACTTCTTACCGCGTCATCTAAACTGTAGACGCCGACCATTCCGGTTGAATCGGAATAATTTTTCAAGGTCTTTACAAGACCACTCATAGTTTGTACAGCCGTAGACATAAAATCCCTCCTTTTTTTGATATACGAATGTTTTGACATAATATTACAAAAAATTTTATGTGTAAAAAAAGCACCGCACTTTTTTCAGCACGACGATTGGTTTAGCTGTTAACCTATAATCTACCCTCTACTTTCTTAATTAAAAAAGCGCCGTACCGATTTAGTACGACGCCTTTAAGCGTGCTTTCAACCGCCGATAATCAAATTGTGACTAACGACAACCACCAAATTTTATGTCGAGCTTATGTTATTAACGTCCGAAAGATTTGTTGAGAAGAGGAGCGCGCTGATAAACTGCATTTTTGCCCAATTCTTCTTCAATGCGGATAAGCTGGTTGTACTTCGCCATGCGGTCTGTACGACTCATGGAACCGGTCTTAATTTGTCCGCTGTTCGTTGCTACGGCGATATCGGCGATTGTAGCGTCTTCGGTTTCGCCGGAGCGGTGTGAAGTTACAGTCGTGTAGTTATGACGATGCGCCATTTCGATAGCTTCGAGAGTTTCGGTGAGCGAGCCGATTTGGTTGACTTTGATAAGAATGGAGTTTGCAGCGCCCATCTTAATGCCTTTTTCAAGGAACTTGGTATTGGTAACGAACAGGTCGTCACCTACGAGCTGGCAACGATCGCCGATCGTCTGTGTAAGTTTAACCCAGTTGTCCCAATCGTTTTCGTCGAGGCCGTCTTCAATGGAGTCAATCGGGAATTCCGTAATAAGTTTTTCAAGGAATTTAATTTGTTCGTCGGCGCTAAGTCTCTTGCCGTTGGGATCCTTTTCTTTGCCGTCTTTGAGTTTGCGATAGTCGTAGAACCACTGATCGCCTTCTTTAAATGCAAATTCGGATGCCGCGCAGTCCATAGCAATTTTCACGTCATCTCCGGGCTTATAACCGGCTTTTTCAATGGCTTGCACGATAACTTGAAGAGCGTCTTCAATGCCGTCGAGTTTGGGAGCGAATCCACCTTCATCGCCTACTGCGGTAGAAAGACCGCGACCTTTGAGAATTTTTGCGAGGTTGTGGAAAACTTCTGCGCCCATGCGTACGGCTTCACGAAGAGTGGGAGCGCCTACGGGACGAATCATAAATTCTTGGAAGGCAATGGGAGCGTCGGAGTGTGCGCCGCCGTTAATGATGTTCATCATCGGGACGGGCAGTTTGTACGTGTTGCAACCGCCGATATAGCGATAAAGGGGCAATCCGACATATTGTGCCGCCGCTTTCGCCGCCGCCAATGATACGCCGAGTACCGCGTTTGCGCCTAATTTGCTCTTTGTGGGAGTTCCATCCAGTTCGATCATTTTGTAATCGAGTCCGCGTTGATCCAGTACGCAATCGCCTTCAAGTGCGGGAGCAATTACTTTGTTGACGTTTTCTACTGCCTTCAAAACACCTTTGCCGAGATAACGACCTTTGTCGCCGTCACGAAGTTCAAGCGCTTCGTTTTCGCCTGTCGATGCGCCAGAAGGTACTGCCGCACGTCCGACTACGCCGTTACCCAGTTGTACGTCGACTTCTACGGTAGGGTTACCGCGAGAGTCTATAATTTCACGACCGATAATCTTCTCAATTTTTGAACAGCACTTCATCAAAAAATTCCCCCTTGTCTCTCACAAACCAAGATTAACTTCGATACTCAAATTATAGCAGTTATCGCGCAAATTGCAAGCTAAATTTTCAAAAAATTTATGAAGTTTGTATGAAATTTTCCTGTAGGTTTTGTTTTGAAGGCAAAAAAATAAAGCCTTATAATTTCCCGTGTGTCCTAAGCGGCAGGCGGATTTGTCACTTTCCCGTGAGGGGAGGTGATATGATGACGAAACTTGAATGGCTCAACACAGCGTTGACCGTCGGCAACATCATCCTTACGCTGATCGACATCTTGGCGAGATGACGTAAAACCCGCCTGAATTTGCCTATTCGGGTGGGTTAAGTGTCATCAACACTACATCCGGGACAAATCCGCTTGCCGGACACACTCCCGCTCAAAAGGCGGGATTTTTTCTTTTATATGCTAAGTTTTATTTTTGAAAATTATAATCTTCGGCAGTTTAATTTGTCAAGATTGACTTTCTAAAAGTGTCACCGATTCGACGTGCGAACTGAATGGAAACATATCGACCGGTTGAATTTTTTTCGCCGTGTAGCCGAGTTCACGCAAAATTGCAAGATCACGCGCCAAAGTTGCGGGATTGCAGGAGACGTAAACAATTTTGAACGGTGACATTGCCGCGAATGTTTCCAAAACTTTTTTTTCGCAACCTGCACGCGGCGGGTCAACAATTACGACATCTGCGCGTACGCCGTCACGGTAAAGGCGCGGAATGATTTTCACCGTGTCACCTGCAATAAATTCAGCATTGCGAATATTATTTTCACGCGCATTTTTCTTAGCATCCTCAATCGCCGTCGGTACAATTTCAATGCCGTAAACTTTTCGCGCAGATTTCGCCAAAAATAAAGTTATCGTGCCGATTCCGCAGTAAGCGTCAATCACCGTTTCACGTCCGGTAAGCGCGGCAAAATTCAATGCCACGTTGTACAAAACTTCAGCCTGCGCGGTGTTGACTTGAAAGAATGAACGCGCAGAAATGTTAAAGCTCAAATTTCCAATGCGGTCTTTAATCGTCGGCTTGCCGTAGAGAATTTTTGTTTCACGTCCCAATATCACGTTGTTGTGGTACGTCTGAATATTTTGTTGGACGCATGCAACCTTCGGCAACTCGTGACAAATCGCGCGGACGATATTTTTTTCGGCAGATAAATTTTTCGTCGCAGTGACAAGGACAATCATCAATTCGCCGTTAAAGCCGATTCTGCTCATAACGTGGCGCAAAACGCCTCTGTGCGTGTCTTCGTCGTAGGCAGTGACGTTGTACTTTTGCAAAATTTTTTTCACGGCGGTTAAAACTTCGTCCATACCTTCACGCTGAATCAGGCAGGAATCAGTATCAATAATTTGGTGACTGCCGCGCGCATAACAACCTATCACCAAGTTGCCTTTGTACCGTGCAACGGGAAATTGCATTTTGTTTCGATAGCGCAGGGGATTTTCCATTCCGAGCGTGTCAAAAATTTCAACGCCTTTAATCTTGCCGATATGCTCAATCGCGTCAACAATTTGCTGACGCTTATATTTCAACTGCGCGGCGTAGTTTAAATGTTGAAGTTGACAGCCGCCGCATTTTTCGTAAATCGGACAAAACGGTTTAACCCTGTCCACACTTTCGCGCAGAATTTTTACCAAGCGTGCTACGGCGTAATTTTTTTTCGTCTCTGTAACTTCGGCAAAAATTTTTTCATCCGGCAAGGCGCCTTCAACAAAAACCGTCAAGCCGTCGTGCCGTCCAACGCCTTCGCCGTTCGTACCGAGACTGGTAATTTCCAATTCCAATTTTAAATCACCTAAACTTAAATGTATGGTATTTGAATTTAAATTATAAAAATAGTCCACCTCATTTTAAGGCGGACGTTTTAAAATTCGACCGATATTTTCTAGTCAAGCAGTCTACTTGTGTTCTTCGAGGAGTTCCAAAAGTTCGTCGTAGTCTTTTTTGAGCTGCAAATACTTTTCGGCGATTTTCATTGCGGCAAGTACGGCGATTCGGTTACCTGCAAAAGTATTCATATTCTGCGAAATGGATCTCATTGTCGCATCAACCATTTCTACAATTTTTGCAAGTCCTTCCGGATCGTCCGTGCGTAGTCGATAAATGTCGCCGTTAATTTCGACTTCGACGCGTCGCGGCTCCCCCAACTTCTGTGTCTTTTCCAAGCAGACCACCTCAACTTCTTAATTCTGCCGCGAAAGTTTTTTCCAGTGTTAACAAAATATCTTTGAATGCGGCGTCTGCTTCCTCGTCTTTCAATGTGCGTTCTTCTGATTGAAATTTTATCGTAAATGCCAAACTCTTTTTATCGGCGGCAATTCTGTCACCTTTGTAAACGTCGAAAAGTGTAACTTCTTTGAAAAATTTTCCTGCCGATTTCGCGATAACTTTTTCAACTTCAACGGCGGCAACGTCATGATTTACCAAAATTGCAAGGTCACGGGTTATGGCGGGATATCTCGGCAACGGCACAAAACTGAATTTTTTCGCGGTGCATTTCATAAGCGTTGCAACGTCGCATTCAAAGGCAAAAATTTTTCTGTTCACGCCGAATGACTCGGTAACTGACGGGTGAATTTCGCCGACAGTCGCCAAAATTTCACGTCCCTTTTTAAACACGGCGGTTTTGCCGGGATGCATTGCGTAATGTTCGCCGACTTCGACAGTGTAGCGCTCAATGTTAAGCCGCGCAAAAAGTTCCTCGACAATGCCTTTCACGTCGTAAAAATCCACGTCCGCCGAATCCTGCGCCCAGCCCTTAGGTTCACGCCTGCCGATAATTACGCCGACGAGTTTTTGTACTTCGTGCGGCAATTCGGTTATCGGCAAAGCCTTCGGCAAAAATACCGGCGCCACTTCAAACAGTCTGATATCTTCGTTTTTACGCGCGAAATTTCTTGCCGCATTTTCAATCACCGAGCCTAAAAGCGTCGTCCTAAGCAAAGGCGCAACGTCCGTCAAGGGATTTAAAATCGGCACGGTACGGCGTAACTCACTATCTTTCGGCACTTGCAATTTGTCAAACGTCTCCTCACTCGTAAACACGAAGGAAGTTATCTCGTCCATACCGAGTGAAGTCAACGCCGATTTAATTTTGTCCGCAAAGTTTTGGAAGTGTGACTGTCCGCCTTTGGTATTACCTTTCGGCAACGTCGAAGGGATATTGTTGTAGCCGTAAATACGCGCAATTTCTTCAGACAAATCTTCCGGCAAAGTTACATCGTTACGCCAATCGGGGACAATCGCTTCATACGTCGAAGAAACGGCGGGTACACTTCGTTTAATCATTTCGCCGACCGTCGCGCCGATATTTTTTATAAAATCTTCCACGCTTGAATTAGATGAAAGTTCGGTAGCCGCCTTGCCCAAATGTTTCGCCGCGTAGGAAATTTTATCAATCGCGCTGTCAAAATCCGTCGCCGCGTCATCAGCATTTTTAATTTCAAAGCCGAGAGATTTTAAAA
>CAMJNB010000080.1 GCA_946407175.1 uncultured Selenomonadales bacterium
AATTTTGCAGGGAGTAGGGATAATTTTCCCTGCTCCAAATTTTTTTTGAAAGGAAAGATTGAAATGGGCGTAAGCTTGAAAAAGGGACAGAAAATTAATCTTGTTAAATCGGACGGCAGAAAACTTACAAAGTTAATGGTCGGTCTCGGTTGGGACGCGGTTGAACAGCCGCAGGGATTTTTCAGCAGAATTTTTAACGGCAAGATTGACATTGACTGCGATGCGTCGGTTTTCCTTTGTCAAAGCGGCAAGTTCGTTGATAATGATGACTTGGTTTATTTCGGCAACCTTGAACATCATACGCACGCTGTAAAGCATATGGGCGACAATTTGACCGGTGAAGGTGAAGGCGACGACGAAGAAATTTTCGTGGATTTGAACAAGCTACCGGACGAATACGACAAGCTGATTTTTGTTGTCAACGTCTACAAAGGTATGGAGCGAGAACAGCATTTCGGTATGATTAAACGCGCCTTTATTCGCGTGGTTGACAGTGAAAGCAACGAGGAACTTTGCAGGTTCAACCTCACCGAAGATTACAGCGGCATGTTGTCAATGATAGCCGGTGAAGTTTACAAGCGCGGCGGTGAGTGGAAGTTTAACGCTATCGGCAACGGCACGAAGGATATTAATCTTACGGAGCTTAGCAAGCATTTTAGATAGCTTAAAATGTTTCCGATTTCAGGTAGCTAAAAATGTTTCACAAAAAATTTTTAACGACTTTAATCGCAGGTTTGTTGCTGATTTACGGCATCTGTACGCCGATTGCAAGCGCTGAAAATTCAACGTCAATCCAAAGTGTTATATCGATTAATTTTGAGGGCGATGAATCTTTTGTAAAATTTTTAAATTCACTGCCGCAAAAGAAAGTTACGTCTTACAAGAGCAAGCAACGTCCGATTTTGCTTGAAGGCGCAATGAATGTCGAGATTAACAAATTGGTTAAGGCGCTGAAAAATCCCACCGTTTACAAAATTTTAAATTACGTTTACATTGCGGGAACTTACAAAAATTATCCCGTGATTGTTGCGCGTACCGAACAGGGTATGGAAAATGCGGCGGCGGTTACCGCGCTTGCCATTGAAAATTTCAAACCGGTTGCTGTAATAAATCAAGGCACGGCAGGCGGTCATATTGCTGAAGCTGAAATTAATTCGATTATTATCGGCAACAAATACATAAACTACGCGGCGATTATAACCGAAAAAACACCCGCAGACGCAGGTGTTAAAATTTTTCCGCAGGAAATGCGCGGAACTTTTGCTTACGACAAAGACAAAAAAAATTTCAGGCTTTTCAAAGAATATCTCCCCGACCCGACGCTTTTAAAAATTGCCGAAGAAGTTGCCGCGTCCGACAGAAATTTTCATACGTTGACGGGTACGATTTCAAGCGCCGATTCTTGGCTTAACGGCATTGACCATTATAAATGCTTGAATGAAAATTATGGTTCACTTGCCGAAGAAATGGAAACTTGTTCAGCCGCGCAGATTTGCCAAAGTTCAAATGTGCCTTTTATCGGTATTCGCGTAATTTCCGATAATTCCATTATTTCGCCGAATCATTACGAAGAAACATCCGTCACGTGCCAAGATTTTGTTTTGATTGTAGTTGAACGCTACATAAAAAATTTAAAAAGTAGCTTGTAGCAAGTAGCTTGTAATTAATCGCTACCCGCTACCCGCTACCAGCTAAAAGAGGTGTTTTTTTAATTGAAGATTACAGGTTTAACTGACGCGCAGGTTAAAGAGAACGTTGCCAAGTACGGCGACAACTCCATTACCGAGCAAGCGCGCGAAGGTTTTTGGGACAAACTTAAAAATAACTTTGACGATCCTATTATAAAGATTTTAATTTTTGCGTTGATTCTCAACGTGATTTTTGCCTTTATGGGCAAGTCTGAATGGTATGAATCAGTCGGCATTGCACTTGCGGTATTGCTGGCAACTTTCGTGTCGACTTATTCAGAATACAACAATGAAAGCGCCTTTCGCAAATTGCAAGGCGAAGCGTCACTGATAAAGTGTAAAGTCTATCGTAACGGCGCCGTTGTTGAAATTCCGATTAACGATATCACAATGGGCGATTGCGTACTTTTGCAGACCGGTGACAAAATTCCTGCGGACGGCGTGATTATCGACGGTTCAATTACGGTTGACCAGTCCATTTTGAACGGCGAAGCTAAGGAAGAGGAAAAAAATCCCGCGCCCGATTCTGCGGCTGATGAAGAGGCGGCAGGCAGTACGGACTTTTTAAATCCGCATAAAGTTTTCCGTGCGGCGGTAGTTGCAGGCGGCAGTGCGGTAATGCGTACAGTCACGCTCGGCGACAACACGGTTTACGGCAAAATTGCTAAGGAATTGCAGATTGATGAAGATCGTGACACGCCCCTTAAAGTTAAACTCGGCGATTTGGCGGGACAAATTTCAAAATTCGGCTACATCGGCGGTATCGCGATTGCAATAGCGTTTATGTTTCAGCGCATTGTAATTCATAACGGCTGGGACGGCGCCGCGATTGCCGCGTACTGCTCCGACATTATGACGATTTTAAATGACTTGGTCGGCGCGGTTATGCTTGCCGTTATAATTATCGTTATGGCGGTGCCTGAAGGTCTGCCGCTTATGATTTCCATTGTCTCCGCGCAGAATATGGGCAAGATGCTGAAAGATAACGTCCTTGTGCGTAAAATCTCCGGCATTGAAACGGCGGGCAGTTTGAACTTGCTTTTCAGCGATAAAACGGGAACAATTACAAAAGGACAGTTGGAAGTTGTCACATTCCTTGACGGTACCGCTACTTTCACTGACAGCTTTGACCAGCTCAGCAATAAGATTAAGTCACTGATATCACTTTCGGTACGCTTTAACAGCGGCGCGGTAATTAGCGGCAACGACATTGTCGGCGGCAATATGACGGATCGCGCGTTACTCGGCTTTATAATTGGCAAAGACGCCCCGCCGAATGTCACGGTAGGCGACACGGTGCCTTTTGACAGCGCGAAAAAATATTCTATGGCTAAAGTCAGCGGCGACTACAACCTTTGGCTGATAAAAGGTGCGCCGGAACGTCTTCTTGACAAATGCTCGTACTACTACGACGCGAACGGTACTAAGCAACCGCTTGACGCTCACGCCGCTATTAATGCGAAGATTGATGAACTTGCTAACCGCGCCATTCGTACGCTTGCATTAGTGACGTATGAAGGCGACGTTGTGGACGGAAATATACCGGACAGCGGCTTAACCTTTGTAGGCGTTACCGGTATTCGCGACGACGTGAGACCTGACGCGATTAAGGCGATTGAACAGGTTCATCAAGCCGGCGTGCAAGTTGTTATGATTACCGGCGACAGAAAGGAAACCGCACAGGCTATTGCTAAGGAAGCGGGCATTATTGAAATTGACGACGCTATTGTTATCACCAGCGCCGAACTCAACGCGATGAGTGACGACGAAGTTAAAAAGGCTCTGCCGAAAATTCGCGTTATCGCCCGTGCACTTCCTACAGATAAAAGCCGCCTTGTAAGATTGGCGCAAGAATTAAACTTAGTTGTCGGTATGACAGGCGACGGCGTCAACGATTCACCCGCGCTTAAGAAAGCTGACGTAGGTTTTGCAATGGGCGGCGGCACCGAAGTTGCGAAAGAGGCAAGTGAAATCGTTATACTCGACGACAACTTTAAATCTATCGGCAAGGCAATTTTGTATGGACGTACAATTTTTAATTCAATTCGCAAGTTTATAATCTTCCAGCTTACGATTAACGTAGGCGCAGTTTTAATTTCGTTTATCTGTCCTTTACTCGGTCTTGAAAATCCGCTGTCAATCACGCAGATTTTGTGGGTCAACCTCGTTATGGATACTTTAGCGGCGTTGGCATTCGGCGGCGAACCGGCGCTTGATAGATATATGGAAGAAAAACCGAAACGGCGCGATGAAAAAATTGTCAACAACTATATGTTCAGCGCGATTGGTACCGGCGCACTTTGTAGCTTTGTGGTAGGTTTAGTTTTCTTGCTGACAGATTTTTCACGTGAACATTTCCGTGACATAAATCCCGAAGGCGTCAACGTGACTTTCGGCGGCGACAGCGTTTACGTGTTGACAGGTTACTTTGCCTTCTTTATATTTATGGCGGTATTCAATGCGTTCAATGCGCGTACTGACAGAATGAATTTGTTTGACAACATCGGCGGCAATCCCGGCTTTTTGAAAGTTATGGCGTTGATTGTCGGCGTGCAAGTTATTATGACGTACTTCGGCGGAGCGATTTTGCGCTGTTACGGCTTGACTATGACTGAATGGGCGTTTGTCATTGCAATGGCGTTTATAATTATTCCGGTTGATTTGGTACGCAAGGCGATTGTAGGAAATAAATAGCTTGTAGCTGGTAGCTTGTAGCTTGTAGCAAAAATTTAAAAGCTACCGGCTGATATAAGGAGGGCTGACCGTGAACAAATGGAATAACGCCGATACAACTCTATTATGCGCCGCGCTATGCTTTTTGGTAGCGGTCGGCTTTAAAATACTTTACCCTGAATCCATTTTGGCGGAAGGATTTTTATTCGTGACGGAAGCGGCAATGGTCGGCGGAATTGCTGACTGGTTCGCCGTGACTGCGCTTTTCAAAAAACCTCTCGGCTTTCCCTTTCATACGGCGATACTGCCGCGCAGAAGGGCTGAATTTGTAAGCGCGTCCACTCAAATGGTGCGGAAAGAATTTTTTTCGCGCCGCACGATTTTTAAAAAGGTCGGCAATTTGCAACTGTTGCCGCTACTCACGAATTACCTTCAAAAAGACGAAACGCGAAAATTTTTGCTGACGACAATTTTCAACGTGATAAAGGAAAAATTTTCCGCCGTCGACAAAGAATCCTTAGCCAAAACCCTTTCAAATAAACTGCGAAAAGAATTTTGCAACGTACCGGCGTCAAAACTGGTTGATGAACTCTTCGCATGGGTACGAAACGGCGACAAGGACACCGAAATAGTTTTGGGCTTGATAAAGTCTTTTCGTACGCAGGCGGCTAAGTACGAGACGCGGGAAAAACTTCAAGCGATATTGGAAGATTACGCCGAAGAGCATATGAAGTCAGCAGGTGCCTTTTCATTTTTAATGGCGGGACTTGCGAAGGCGTTAAACTTCGTCAACTTTGAAGAGGCGGCAGAAATGATGCAGGTGCAACTTTTAAAACTGCTTGATGAACTTTTAACTGATTCGCCGTTGCAACGCCGCACGCTGAATGAATGCCGCGTAAAAATTGCCGAACTTGCCGAGTCACCGGAAGTAAGAGACTTAGCCGGTTACTTGCAGGTAGATTTGGCGTCGGAAATGCCTCTTGAAACAGCGTTGGAAAATGCGCTGAAAAATCTTGAACACCAATTAAACTCCGTGACGTTGGAAAAAGCGCCGCCGGTTGACGACAAAGCGCTTGTACCTTTGCAACGTAATTTAGGCTTGCTGACGGTGCAAATTTTGAACGACGAATATTTAAGGCTGATAAACATTTTGAACGGCGACAACGCGGTTAAAGACGCGGTAAATGACTTTATGCACGGCTTAACTGCGCGAACGGCGCTTTATGCACAGCCGCTGGTAGGTACGATAGCACAGACGGCGTTGGCAAAGTTGACCGAAGACCAGCTGAATAATTTGGTTTACGACAAGGCGGAGCAGGATTTTGTATGGATACGAATGAACGGCTCAATAGTCGGATCGGTTATCGGCATTGTGCTTTTCATACTGTTGCAACTTGTTTCATAGAGATTTTTTGAAAGTGAGGGATTGAATGGGCGAAGTTGAAGTTGGAGAATATCTTGTCGAATGGGACGACGAGAAAAATAACATTAATAAGAAAAAACACGGTATTAGCTTTGAAACTGCGGCACGTATTTTTCTTGACGATAACAGAATTGAATATTACGACGAATTGCACAGCAATTTTGAAGATAGATTTCGTGTTATCGGAATAGTGAATGAAGTTTTATTCGTAGTTTATACTGAACGCGAAGATAGCTACCGTCTAATTTCTGCGCGACAAGCTGATAAATCGGAGGAGGGTGAATATTATGGGCAGTATTCGGATTTATAAGGGTATGCCGCCACTTACAAAAGAACAATTAGCAGAACTTAAAGCATTAAAAGATAGAGAAATTGATTATAGCGATATTCCTAAAACTACAGATGAAGAATTAAAAAAGTTTAGACCTGCGCGCCTTCGCGAAAAAAATAAAAAGAATATTGCAAGTTAAAATTATTTGAGGAGGAATTATATAAAATTATGGAGGATAAAAAGACCGGTTCTCTTGCAG
>CAMJNB010000081.1 GCA_946407175.1 uncultured Selenomonadales bacterium
GAAAAATATATCGGTGAATGTCTCGACAGCATTTTGGCGCAGACGTTTCAAGATTACGAAGTTATTGTTGTTGACGACGCGTCGACTGATAACAGCCGCGAAATTGTAAAAAGTTACCTGCCTAAATTCGCAAGGGAGGGGGTAGAGAGACTGCGGCTTATGTGCTCTAAAGTAAATTCCGGCGGCGCGGCAGTTCCTCTTAATAAGGGGATAAAACTTGCACGCGGCGAATATATTTTGCATATGGGAAATGATGACGCGATTACCGAAACGGCGATTGAGGAGCTTTATCCTATTGCAAAAAAATTTGACGCCGATGCGCTTTACTGCGAAAAAAATTATGTAATTTCGGAAGGCGAAAACTTTACTACGGACAAAAATCTTTTGAATGAATCAACCTTTTTTAATAATACCTATGATTTTGTCAGCGAACCCACGCTTGTCCCAAATGATATTGATGCGCGTATGGATGACTTTGTGACTTATAAATTTTCTGTTACGGCTTGGAGCTACTTTGTACGCAGAAAATTTATTTCTGATCACAATATATACTACCCCGCGACAAAGTACGCTGAAGATAATTTTTGGACAATGTCTGTTGTATGCTTAGCTAAAAATTTGGTGCGCGTACCGAATAAAATTTATATCTATCGCATATTGGCTGATTCATTGAGTCATGATTTGCAGTCTTTTGAGAAATTGTTACGCTGGTATACAGATCACTTTTTTCAAGGCGTGGATATTGTACATAAATTTTCAAATAAATTGCCGGAATTAAAAGATCGTCCGGATCTTCAATATAAGTTATTTGATTTTTTCGCACAAAGAGGATCTATAAATATAGCGTCATTTTATGAACAAATTCCTGCATGGGAAATTGAACCGTTTATCACAAGGGAAATTGATAAAATCGAGGACAAGACGAAACTGGCAAACGTACTCTTTGCACGTATGAATCAGTTTGCCTCCAAATTTCATCAGCAACGTAAATATTTTGAAGAAACTTTATTAAATGCAGGCGACGCGCTTAAAAAACAGCAGGAAAAAATTAAGTATCTCGAAAATCAGCTGGCATATTACAGACAAGCTCTCGAACAGGCGCTTAATTGACACTCCCCACGCCTAAAGGAGTGGTCTTTTCGCCTATCCAGATAAATTTTGCAGACTGTCAAAAATTTTGGCAGTCTTTTTTCTTGCGTTTTAACTTAAGGTATTGTAAACTTGAAAAAAATTTTGGAGGGCGATATTTTGAAAATTGATATTCCTGCTGTGTCAATCGTAATTCCGATGTATAATGCGGAAAAATATATCGGTGAATGTCTCGACAGCATTTTGGCGCAGACGTTTCAAGATTTTGAAGTCATTGTAGTTGACGACGCGTCGACTGATAACAGCCGCGAAATTGTCAAAAGCTACCTGCCAAAATTCAACAGTGGGGGAGTAGAGAGACTGCAGCTTATTTGCTCGAAAAAAAATTCCGGTGCGCCGGGTATTCCTGGTAACGTCGGATTAAAATTTGCACACGGCGAATACATTTTATTTTTGGACGATGATGATGCCGTTACTGATACTGCTTTTGAAGAGCTTTATACCATTGCAAAAAAATTTGACGCCGATGTTGTACACTGCGAGAGATTTTATCAATTTACTGATAACAAAGAAAATTCCGTTTTGGTTGGAGAAAGTTATGTATCTGAGCCGACGCTTATAACCGAAAATTTATATGAACGCTTATTAGATATGTATAATGGAAAATTTGTGCTTAATCTATGGACAAAGTTAATTCGTCGCAACTTTATTGTAGAGAATAATTTGCAAATGATTAACTCCACCGTACAGGATGCAAACTATACGTATAGTTTATTATGTTCGGCAAAAAGATATGTTCGTGTTCCAAATACCGTGAATTTCTATCGCATAGTTCCAAGCTCTTTGTCGCACAGAAAAGACGATGTGTCGAAAACAATAGAAAAATGGATTCTTGGTATGACACGAGGATTTAATTACTTAGACACTTTTTTAAGTGAACGTGAATTTTTCCAAAAGCATCCCGACGCCAAAAATTTAGTATTGGAAACTTGGGTAAAAGAATGTTGCCAATACAAAATCGGTTTATTCGCACATGTTCAGCCTTTTCAAGTTGATGAAATTATTCGTCATGAATTTGAAAAATTTACTGACAAAAATGCTTTAATGGCGTTTCTTTTCAGCCGCATGAATGTTTTCAACGTGAAACTTATTCAGGCACAACAGATAATTGACCGGCAAAAAAATGAAATTACCGAATTGAAACACCAACTCGAAAAATCTCACGACATTTTTAACATGTAACGAAAAAAAATTTTGGAGGAGATATTTTGAAAATTGATATTCCCGCCGTGTCAATCATAATTCCGATGTATAACGCGGAAAAATATATCGGCGAATGTCTTGACACTATTTTGGCGCAGACGTTTGACGACTACGAAGTTATTATAGTTGACGACGCGTCGACTGATAACAGCCGTGACATTGTCAAAAGCTACCTGCCTAAATTCACAAGGGGGGGGTAGAGAGACTGCGGCTTATTTGCTCGGAAGTAAATTCCGGCGGTCGTCCCGGCGTGCCGCGTAATAAAGCTTTAAGATCTGCGCGCGGGAAATATTTGTTGTTTGTTGACAGTGACGACGGACTTACCAAAACGGCGCTTGCGGAACTTTTTCAAGCGGCGGAATATTTTCAAGCTGATGTTTTGCATTGCGGAAAATTTTTTGAGGCAAAAGGCGACGTTAAAATTTCAAGAGGCGAAAACTTGAAAGAGACCTCTTACCCTACTACGCTCATTGTAGATAAGCCCCTTGTTTTGAGTGACGATTTGGTTGAACGTGTCAAACTTTTCTGTGACGGAAAACTTCAAGCCTCACCTTGGAATTATCTGTTTCGTCGAGAACTTATAGTCGACCACAGGTTGGAATTTCCGAATATCATTCAAGGTGAGGATGGAATTTTTGATTTTTACGTACTGTGTAAAGCCAAAACTTTCGTGATGATTCCAAATATACTTTATATCCACAGGGTATACAGTGATTCTTGGTCGAGTAAGAATTCAAAATCTGTCGAAGAATTTATTTGGCATTGGTATGGACCAAATTTCAAGGCGATTGAGCTTTTTGATAACTTTATGGACGAATTTGCAGTTTTGAAAAACAATTCCGAGTTAAAGTACCGTGTCTTTGAATTTTATACCTCACTCAATGCCGGCAACCGCCTTTTTCCGCTGTATGCGCAGATTCCGGCTTGGCAACTTGACAGCTTGATTCGCCGTGAACTTGCCGACGTGGACGAAGAAACTGCTGTGACGGCATTTTTCTTTTCGCGAATGGCTCTTATGCAAATGCAGATAATTAGGGCAAATCAAATAATTAATCAGCAGCAAAATGAAATTGCCGAGTTGAAGCGTCAAGTTTAATCAATAAAATTCAGCTGAGCTGCCTTGCAGTAGGCACGAGCCTTTACCAAAACGCATAAGCCTTTACAAAAAAAATTCGCGCGTTTATAATTCCTTCGTTTAAGGAGGAATTTTTTTATGGACAAATATAATCCGCAAGAGATTGAAAAGAAGTGGCAAAAAGTTTGGGACAATCCCGACTATTACAAAACTGAAATTGATAAAAGTAAACCGAAATATTACGCGCTGGAAATGTTCCCGTATCCTTCGGGCAATTTGCACATGGGTCACGTACGAAATTATTCAATAGGCGACGTTGTGGCGCGGTACAAAAAAATGGCGGGCTTTAACGTCCTTCACCCAATGGGCTTTGACGCCTTCGGTATGCCCGCCGAAAACGCCGCAATTTCTCACGGTGTCAAGCCGAATGATTGGACGTTTTCAAATATAAAAAATATGATTAATCAGCAGAAGGCAATGGGGCTTGACTACGATTGGAATCGTGAGGTTGAGACTTGCCGCGCAGATTATTACCGCTGGACGCAATGGCTTTTTGAACTTTTTTACAAACGCGGTCTTGCCTACAAAAAAGAGGCGGCGGTTAATTGGTGCGATACTTGCGGCACGGTGCTTGCCAATGAACAGGTTATCGACGGTAAATGTTGGCGCTGTGACCATGAAGTTCATAAAAAAAATTTGGCGCAATGGTTTTTCAAAATTACCGACTACGCCGAAGAACTTTTAGCCGACCTTGACAAGTTGCAGGGCTGGCCAAACCGCGTCAAGATTATGCAGGAAAATTGGATAGGACGCAGTGAAGGCTTGGAGATTACTTTGGACGTACCGGAGCTTGACGAAAAAATTTCCGTCTTCACGACGCGCCCCGATACTTCATTCGGCATAACATTTTTGGCACTTGCGCCGGAACATAAGCTGGTTGAAAAAATTTTGGCGAAAAGTCCCAACGCCGATGAGATTAAAAAATTCTGCGACAAAGTTAGAAATCAGTCCGACATTGAACGCACGTCAAGCGAATCTGAAAAGGAAGGCATTTTCACCGGCTTTTACTGCGTCAATCCCTTCAACGGTCACAAGGCGCAAATTTGGATAACTAATTACGTGGTATTCGAGTACGGCACCGGCGCGGTTATGGGCGTACCTTCGGAAGATCAGCGCGACTGGATGTTTGCAAAAAAATACGGCATTGAAATTATTTTAACTCTTCAGCCTAAGGACAAAGTTTTAAAGCTTGAAGAAATGGACGCGGCTTATACCGAGCATGAAGGCGTGCTGGTAAATTCCGGCAAGTTCACCGGCATGGACTTTCAAGCAGGTTTCAACGCAATTATGGACGAAGCCGAGCAAAAAGGTTTCGGCAAAAAGAAAGTTAATTACAAACTGCGCGACTGGCTTATTTCACGTCAAAGATATTGGGGCGCACCCATTCCCGTGATTTACTGCGACGACTGCGGCGAAGTGCTTGTACCGGAAAAAGATTTGCCGGTTGAACTGCCCGACGACGTGGAATTTAAACAAGGCGCGTTGAGTCCGCTTTCCACTTCAAAAAAATTTAACAATGTTGTCTGTCCGAAATGCGGAAAACCTGCGCGGCGTGAAACGGATACTATGGACACGTTTATTTGCTCTTCGTGGTACTACATGCGATACGCCGATCCGCACAATGAAAATCTGCCGTTCGACCGTGAAATTGTGAATTACTGGAATCCTGTTGACCAATACATAGGCGGTATTGAACACGCGATTTTGCACCTGCTTTACTCAAGATTTTTCACAAAGGTTTTGCGTGACGCCAAGATGTTGGATTATGATGAGCCTTTCACAAATTTGTTGACGCAGGGCATGGTTATAAAAGACGGCGCTAAAATGTCAAAATCTCTCGGCAACGTCGTTTCACCTGAAGAAATTATTTCAAAGTACGGCGCCGATACAGCACGCTTGTTTATTTTATTCGCCGCGCCGGTTGAACGTGACTTAGATTGGAGCGATCAAGGCGTCGAAGGTTCATACAGATTTTTGAATCGCGTTTGGCGCATACTCGGCATTTTTGAAGACGCGATTAAAGCCGGTGCCGACAAATACAATGTTGACGAACTTACCAACGAAGAAAAAACTTTGCGCCGAATTTTGCATAAGACGATTAAAAAAGTGACAGAAGACCTGCGCGATAGATTTATGTTTAACACGGCAATCAGCACGCTTATGGAACTTGTCAATGCAGCGCACGTATTTCAAGACAAGCCGATTAATCCGAATTTGGCGCGGGAGTTTGCTAATAATTTATTGAGAATGCTTGCGCCGTTCGTGCCGCACATTGCCGCCGAACTTTGGAGCAGATTTTTTGAAGGCGACGTACACAGACAGAGTTGGGTGACTTTTGACGACGCGGCGATTGTTGAAGATACGGTGGAAATCGTTATTCAGATTAACGGCAAGGTTCGCGAACACGTCAACGTTGCGACGGGCTTAAGTAAGGCGGAACTTGAAAAACTTGCGCCGACCTTGCCGCGCGTGCAAGAGCTGACTGCCGGTAAAGACATTGTAAAGATTATTGCCGTGCCGAATAAATTGGTAAATGTAGTGGTTAGAGGTTAGCTAAAAGCTACCAGCTTAGAAATTTCCATTGAATAATTTTTCCCGACGTTGTAAAATCAGCGCGGGAATTTTTTATTACAAAGGGGACGAACTATGCGCGGCAAAAATATCAATATGTTTTTAATGGACGGCACGCCGACCGGCAGAATCAAATGCACAATCGCTAATTGGACGGGTGTTGCGTACAAAATTCCTCGTACTGAACTTGAACGTTGCAAAAATCGTGAAGACTTGAAACAAA
>CAMJNB010000082.1 GCA_946407175.1 uncultured Selenomonadales bacterium
GTCGCCGAAAATTACCGCGTATACACCTTGAGTGATATCATCTACAACAAATTTTTCAGAGTTTGACCAAGTACCAATCGGCATATCATTTTCATCAAGCGCACGCACGCGCCAATAATACGGTCCCGCATAAGGTCTGCCGTATTCATCGTAGCAACTTGATTTATCAAGCGTCGTCTGTCGCCATAAACTGTCCGAACTCGGCATAACGTCATTTTCAACTTTCGGAGGGTGGTCTAAAAGCTCGACTTCATATTTAAATCCGTCGTGAATCGGTATCCAATCATAAACGGGATAAATCGGCAACTTTTCATAAGACATAAAGTCAATGTTATTTATCAGCGGACAGGCGGGAATTTCTTTTGACGAATCAATAAAAATTGGTTCAGCCTTGCAAAATTCGCCGATAGGTTCAAGCCGCAATGTCAAAGCACGAACGCGGTAGTACAGCGGCTTATGATTTTGATAGGGACGCAGATTTGCTTGATAGCCGTTGGTAAAAATTTTCGTCGTGGAAAAAAGGTGATGCTTTTCAGAATGCTCTGTACCGCCTTCAACTTCCGGCGGCGCGTCCAAAAGTTCAAATTCATAGCAAACTGCGCCGGGTACCGTGTGCCAAAGGAAAAACGGCATTAAACTTGCCGGCGTGTCCTCAGGATAATGATTCAGCATTATAGGATACGGCGGATTGAGGAAGTTGGGATTTTCGGCAATTATGTCGGTGTGATAAAACTCTTTGAAAAAACCTTTCGCCGAAATTTTGTAAAACGTAGGAATGGGCGCACGCGGTACAATGTAGCTTGAAGTCAGTGAATCCTGCGTAGTCAAGTGATGATATTCCGAGACGCCGCGTACAAGCCCCGTTGCAGGCGTAAACGTTTCTACTTTGTACGTGCAGGGATAATCAAGCGGCGTCCAATTCATTACGGTATCGTAGCCTTCCTGCGCGAATGTCACGGAAATATTTGGATTGCCGAGTTTCAACACGTCGGTAATTTCCGTAGCAAACAAAGTGAACACGGAAAAAAATGTCATCAGCAACGCGGTTATGATAAAAACGAAAATATGTTTCATAAATGCCTCTGGTTAGCTAGTTGATAGATCGATAGATCGATAGATCGATAGTTTACCAACGATCCATCGATCCAGTCACCATCGATCTAATTCTGCCAAAACTGTCCGGTTAAAATGTCGACGCAAGAAATCAACCCTTCCTCCGAAAAACCGTAATGCACTTGGTCAATGAAAGAGCCCGTGTCCATCATCAAAATATTTCTGTTCGGTACGCGGAAGGGAATAAACTTTTTCAGATTAAAATGCTCCTGCAAAGTCTGTAGCGGCGTATGTCCCACGACAACTACCGCGTCGCCGTCATATACGTCATAAAATTCATTGCGGCTCCAAAGTAAATAATCTTCCGTCTGATTTTCAAGCGGTACGCCCGACTCAATTCCCGCGTGACAAAAAATATATTGCCTGCCGCCGATTGTAATTTCATGGTAAAGAGGTAAATGCGTGATAAAGTGTACAAACTTTTCATAGTCTTCCGGCTTACGTTCAAACCACTCTTTGACGCCGGGAATTGTCACTTGCCCGTATGAATACTTCCACCATTCATCTTCGCCGTAGATAAAACTAAGCATCATATCTTCATGATTGCCGCGCAGAAATATGAAATTTTCTTTGTCCTGCAACTTCATAATCCACTGCAAAACGTCACTTACCTGCGGTCCGCGATCCACGTAGTCACCGAGAAAAATTACAAGGTCATCGTCCGTGACATTGAGTTTTTCATAAAGCGACATAAGTTTTTTGAAGTGTCCGTGAATGTCACCTACAGCCAAAACTCTTTTCCACTTAATCCCGTCCATAGATTTTGGCAATAAATCTTCAAAGTCGGGAACAAAATTTTCTTTGCCGCCCATGTCAATGCCCTCCGTCCAAAAAACTTTTTTGACATTATAACATATCTCACGGCAAGTGCAGGAAAAATTTTTAGGCGGCAGTAAACAGAGCGCGTATGGCATTTAGCACGGCAAGCACCATGACGCCGACATCTGCAAAAATTGCGAACCACATATTGGCAATGCCTACCGCGCCTAAGATTAAGCACAAAACCTTCACGCCGATTGAAAAGTAAATGTTCTGCCGCACGATATTCAAACACTTTCGCGCAATTTTTACGGCGCGTGAAATTTTAATCGGGTCATCGTCCATAAGCACCACGTCAGCCGCCTCAATCGCCGCGTCAGCACCCATAGCGCCCATTGCAATGCCGATATCTGCGCGGCTTAAAACCGGCGCGTCATTAATTCCGTCGCCTGCAAACGCCACCTTAGCATTTTTTTCAGCGCTTAAAATTTTTTCAAGCTCTGTGACTTTATCAGCCGGCAAAAGTTCACTGCGATAATTTTTTATGCCTAATTCTGCGGCAACCTGCGCGGCAACTTTTTCACCGTCGCCGGTCAACATCACGACATCTTCAATTCCCGCGTCAAACATTTTTTTCACGGCGTCTTTTGCAGTGGGCTTTACCACGTCCGAAATTACGACGTGCCCCGCGTACTTGGAACCTACCGCCACGTGAATAATTGTCCCCGCCTTGTCGCACGCCTTCCACTCCGCGCCGACAGTATCCATTAATTTTTCGTTGCCGACACTGATAATTTCGCCGTTAATCTTAGCTCTTATACCTTGTCCCGCAATTTCTTCCAAAATTTCAACGTCGCAATCATCATGCTCATTCGGATACGCCGAACGCAGGGAAATGCCGATGGGATGCGTAGAATATCTTTCGGCATGCGCGGCAAGGTGAATTAATTTTTCGGCGTCAAAATTTTTCGCGTGAATTGCCGACACGTCGAATACGCCTTTAGTCAGCGTGCCGGTCTTGTCCATTACAACGGTTTTGACTTTTGACAGCGTCTCCAAAAAGTTTGAACCCTTAATCAAAATGCCTTCACGACTTGCACCGCCGATACCTGCGAAAAATGTCAGCGGTATGCTGATAACCAACGCGCAGGGACAGCTTATCACCAAAAATATCAAAGCACGGTAAATCCACGTTGCAACGTCGCCGGTGATTAGTGACGGCACTACCGCCAATGCTACCGCGCAGGCTACAACTATCGGCGTGTAAATTCGCGCAAACTTAGTGATAAATTCTTCCGACTTAGATTTTCGCGAGCTTGCATTTTCCACGAGGTCAAGAATTTTTGACGCCGTCGATTCATCAAACGGCTTGGTAGTTTTAATTTTCAAGACGCCGTTTAAATTTATACAGCCGCTTACCACTTCCGCGCCTTCAGCAACGTCACGCGGCAGACTTTCACCGGTCAACGCCACCGTGTCAAGCGTAGAATTACCTGCAACAATTACGCCGTCAATGGGAATTTTTTCGCCGGGCTTGACGATAATTTCCGTGCCGACTTCCACTTCATCGGGGTCAATCTGTTCAATTCCGTTTTCAGTTTCAACGTTGGCAAAATCAGGGCGAATGTCCATAAGCGCCGAAATGTCACGCCGACTTTTGCCGATAGCGTAGCTCTGAAAAAATTCGCCGACTTGATAAAAAAGCATGACGGCAACTGCCTCCGTGTAATCGCCGTCCGTCCAAATTGCAAGCCCCATTGCGCCGAGTGTCGCAACCGCCATTAAAAAATGTTCGTCCAACGCGCGAAGATTTTTTATGCCCTTCGCCGCCTTGATTAAAATGTCGTAGCCTACAACGAGGTAGGGAATTAAGTACAAAAAAAATCGCGCCGCGCCGGTCGTCGGAATGAAATTCAAGACAACCATTAAAACTGCGGCAACGATAATTCGGATTAAATTTTTTTTCTGTTTCTGCGTCAAATTTTTTCGTCCTTACAAAATTTCACAAAAAGACTTCGCAATCGTCATCAACTTTTCTGCAACGGTCGCGGACATTTTTCATAACGGCTTTATAATCCTGCCCGTCCTCAAACTCTACAATCATTTTCAGAGTCATGAAATTCACCGTAGCCTTTTTAACGCCTTCGGTTTTGTTCGCCGCCTCTTCCATTAAGTTGGCGCAGTTGGCACAGTCCGCCTCAATCTTAAAAGTTTTCTTCATACAAAATCCCTCTTGAAAATTTTTTTCAAATTATAGCACCGCCTATTTTATATTTCAACTAACCCCTAGCCCCTAACCTCTAGCCCCTAAAAATTCCCCTTGCCGATTTTTATTACAAGCCTTATAATCTTACAACCAAATTCTAAATTCCACAAAAAGCAGGTGAAAACATTGGCAGTAAAAATTAACACAATGGCAACGCCTACATCGCCTTTTGAAATTTTGCACGAAACCGGCAGTGACCGCGTGCAGGAAAAGACAAATTCATTTTCAGACGAACTTTTTTCACAGCAAGACGACGGCGTAATTTCTCATGAAGAAATGGAGGCCATGCTGAAGAAAATCGACGAGCAGGCAGGCAGGTTAAGCCGTACGCCGACTTATGACGAGTTGAAAGAGTATCGCACGCTGATAAAAAATTTTGTAAGCGCGGCAGTCAGCGGCATGTACGAACTCAACATTCAATCGGGCTGGGACAGAATGGGCAGACAGCGCGTCTTTACTACCGTACGAAAGATTGACAGAAAGCTTGAAGAAATGGCGGAAAAAATTCGTCTCGGTCAAGCGGATAAATTGGACGTTGTAGCAAGTCACGACGCAATACGCGGTATGCTTGTCGATTTGTATATGTAGGGGTTAGTTGCTAGATCGCTAGAGCGCTAGAGCGCTAGTTGCTAGAGCGCTAGTTGCTAGATCGCTAGATCGCTAGTAATTAATAACTATCAACTATTAACTATTAACTATTAACTATTATGGACGATTATAAATTCAGTTGGAAGAAAATTACCGGCAACGCAGAGAAAGTTGAACGCTTAAAAAAATTTGCCGCAGAAAAAAATTTTCCCCACGCCGTACTTTTTGCCGGCGTTGAGGGAACCGGTAAACGCAAAATTGCCGAAACCTGCGCGTCGGCGTTGCTTTGTGAAAATTTACAAGACGGCGAACCCTGCGGCAAGTGCGATAACTGCAAACTTATGGCGGCGGGTACTCATCCCGATTTTTACATTGTCGAGCCGGACGACACAAAGACAATGCGAAATATTAAAATCGACCAGATTCGTGACATGCAACGTGAAGCGGCACTTAGACCCGTGCAAGCAGAGCGGCGCGTAGTTATAATTGACGGCGCGGAATTTATGAATAAAGCCGCCGCAAACTGTATCTTGAAAACGTTGGAAGAGCCGCCGAGCCAAACGATTTTTATTTTGCTTACGGCTAATCGCGCGGGACTTTTGCTTACCATTCGCTCACGTTGCATGACGATAAATTTTGACAGATTGACTGACGCGCAGATTTACGAATCACTTATCGCGCAGGGTATTGACGAATTTAAGGCGAAAAAACTTTCCGTGATATCTGACGGCAGTTTGGGACGTGCCTTAGCGTTGGAACAATCCGGCGGCTACGAACTGCGCGACGACGCTTTAACCTTGATTCGTCAACTTTACAAAAAGGAACTTACTGACGAAATTATTTTTGCAAAGGGAAAAATTTATGAAACATGGTCACGCGAAAACTTTTTCAATTTCGTGACGTACATACAAAAATTTCTGCGCGACATTTTTTTATTCAACCAAGCTAATCTCTACAACGAAGATTTGAAAGATAAATTGGCTGAAATAAATTTTTCCGAAACAATTTTGCACCAAATGATTTATGAAGGTACGCAGACGCAACGACGACTTAAATCCAATGCAAGCTTGAGACTTTTAGCCGAAGCGTACTTAATGCGGTTGAGAATAGCCGCAAACTTTTGACAAAGGAAGATTTTGAATTGCAGAACGTAATAGGAGTGCGGTTTAAACCGGCTGGAAAAATTTACCTGTTTGATCCGGGCGACTACCAAGTAGAAAAAGGCGATTCGGTAATTGTGGACACTTCGCAGGGGTTGGAGTACGGCGAAGTTGTAACCGGTGTACACGAACTGCCGCAAGCCGAAAATCCCGAAGGTACATTACCTGTACCGAGAAAAATTCATCGTAAGGCAACACGCGCAGATTTGGCACGCATTGCAGAAAATAAGCGGCGCGAAAAAGAGGCATTTGAAATTTGCCAAGACAAAATTCGTGAACACCGCCTGCCAATGCATTTGATTAACGCGCGTTATACCTTCGACGTGACAAAAATTATTTTTTATTTT
>CAMJNB010000083.1 GCA_946407175.1 uncultured Selenomonadales bacterium
AAATTGGACGCACGAAGAATTTTTACGCAGGGCAAAGGATATCGCGAAAAATATTAATCTCGACGAAAATATTTTGCACGAATACCCGTTTAAGCTAAGCGGCGGCATGGCGCAACGTGCAGGAATTTTGGCGGCAATGATTCTTGAACCGAAATTGATTTTGGCAGATGAACCTACAAGCGCACTTGATGCCGTCACTCAATTCAGCGTGGTTACGGAGCTTATGAACCTGCGAAAAAATTACGGCGTTTCAATCGTCATGGTTACGCACAATCTAAATGTCGCTAAATATATTGCAGATGAGATATACACTTTGCACTGAAAATTTTGAGCAGGAATTTTTTTAAGCGTACAGAAATTTGACAGCACTAAAAATTTTAAAGAGGTGAAGTTTATGGCAAGTTCTGTACGTCTACAAAAATTTCAGCAAGTCGAGTTGGCGGACGGGCGCACCGTTACCGTTGTAGACAAACTCGGTGAAGGCGGTCAAGGCGTTGTGTATCGCGTGAAGTTTGACGATACCGGCGAAGAAAAGGCGTTGAAGTGGTACTTTGTAAGTTATTTTAAAGAGCCGAAAAAATTTTACAATCATTTGGCAGAAAATATAAAAGTCGGCGCACCTTCTGATAAGTTCATTTGGCCGGAGCAACTTACCAAATGGATTGACGGCGAATCTTTCGGCTACATTATGGAGATAATTCCAAAAAGCTACGAAAGTTTTTCAAAGTTCCTCAATGCCATAGTCAATTTTAAAAGCGTCAAGGCAATGGTAAACGCGGGCTTGAATATGGTCGCGGCGTTTAAGGCTCTGCATAATAAAGGTTACAACTACCAAGATTTAAACGACGGAAATTTTTCAATCGACCCCGCAACAGGCAAGGTGTTAATCTGCGACAATGACAACGTTGTAGGTCACGGTCAACACTCCGGCATTTCCGGCAAACCGCGTTACATGGCGCCGGAAGTTGTACGTGGCGATAAACAGCCCGATAAAAACACGGACAGATATTCTTTAGCCGTAATTCTTTTTATGCTTTTGATAGGGGATCACCCGCTTGAAGGCAAGAGGACAAACGTACCGGCTTTAACTGACAGGTACGACAAAAAATTTTTCGGCACTCAGCCAATTTTTATGTTTGATAAAAATGACAGCTCCAATGCGCCGATACCCGGTCTTCACCAAAATGCCGTAACGCTGTGGAAATGTTTTCCGTCATTCGTTAAAGACGCTTTTCAACAGTCGTTCAGTCAAGACAGCCTGATTAACATGCGAGGGCGTCTTCTTGAGCAGGACTGGTTTAATATTTTAATGCGGCTGAAAAGTTCAATCGTCAAATGCCCTCAATGCGGCGAAGAAATTTTTTTGGAAAGTGATCGCGAAACAATTTGCAAGTCGCATAAAATTAAACCGGAAGGCTACTTGAATTTTACAAGAAGGTCTAATCAAGCCGTAACGGTGCCGATTTTCAAAGACGCCCTGCTTTATGATTATCATGTAAGCGGCTCTGAAGATTTTGAAACTGTCGCCGCAGTTATTTTTGAAAAGCAGGGCAAGTTCGGAATGGAAAATAAATCTTCCAAGAGTTTCCTTGTAACTGCGCCAAACGGTAAAAGCGCGACGAAAAATACAGGTGAAAGGTTTCTGTTGAGCGTAGATTTCAAAATTGATTTCGGCAACAACAATGTTGCTACTGTCGTGGCTAATTAGCTGATAGCTAAGGATTGTTGGTAAAATCAAAATAAAAAAATCGGCGCGGATGTATTCGCTGCGGTCAGCCACGTCGGAATTACCGTAACCTTGTTCGGTACGTTAAAGTTAAAACTATCAACCAACCCTGCGAGCTACATCCGCGCCATGTTTTCTTTGCTACTTTCTTTTGCGCCAAAAGAAAGTAGGTTAAAAAGGTTCAACAAAAATTTTTTAAGGAAGTGTTTTTTATGGGAATGTTAGACAAAGTTCAAACAGTGCGGAGAATGTGTCCGATAATTTTCTTGCTGGATACTTCCGGCAGCATGGACGGCGCACCGATTGGCGCGGTAAATGCCGCGATTGAAAACGTGTTGCCCGAACTCGTATCAATGAACAACAGCAACGCAGACAATGAAATTAAAGTCGCAATTATGTCTTTTGATTACGGCACAAACTGGATTACCGGCGATGAACTTGTTTCACCGGAAGATTTAAAAGCGTCATGGCAAGATTTAAACGCCACCGGACTTACGGCAATGGGCGCGGCTTTCAAAGAATTAAATCAAAAACTTTCAGTAAGTCACGGCTTTATGAACCGTGCAACAGGCTCTGTCGCGCCGGTACTTTTCCTTTTGTCTGACGGTGAGCCTACTGACGATTATCAATCCAATTTAAATACCTTGAAACAAAATGCGTGGTACCAAGTTGCCGCAAGAGTGGCGATAGGTTACGGCGAATCAAATGATGATGTCCTGCGCGAATTTACCGGCAACAGGGAAACTGTTTTGCATACGGATAAGCCTGAAGATTTAAAGAAAATGATTCGTTTCGTTGCAATTACTTCCTCACGTGTTGCAAGCACCGGTTCAAACTCGCCTGCGCCTGATAACACTGATCCCAACGATAACACGCAGAAAGTAGCTACCGCCATGCAAGCGCAAGGCGGCGGCTTATTTGCACCTACCGACCCGGACGATCCTTTTAAAATTTAATTAAATCTTTAACTTGACAGCGATTAGCGATTGTATGAATTTTTTTGTACGATTGCTTTTCGCTGATTTTTTTGGGAGGTAAATTTTTTGATGAAATTTCGTGAATTTGCCGCCTCTTCATTAGGTTCAAAGTACGCCGAAAAAAATTGGAACTGCCAAGACAGCTCCGACAAAATGGAATTGGGCAAAATTCAAGCCGTTGCCGTTGCCGACGGTCATGGCGGTTCAAATTATTTTCGCAGTGAATTTGGTTCAAAACTGGCGATAAAAGTTTTGTTTGAGCAGATTAAAATTTTTTGCGCAGATTTGCAGGAAGGTGAACGCTTCGGCGATACCGGCATAAAAAATTTAAAATATAACTTCGTACAGAAATGGCGTGAGGCGGTTAAAAAGGATTGGTACGAACGTTTGAAAGGCAAGTCACTCGGTGAAGGCGAAATTCGATACGAATCAGTCAGCGAAAAATATATTGAGCGCTACACTTCGCCGGACCCGAAAGTTTTGGAAAAATATTTGTACGTTGCTTACGGCACTACGTTAATCTGCGCGATATCAATCGGAACGCAGGTTTTAATTTTGCAAATAGGCGACGGCACTTGCGTACTTTTGCAAAGAGACGGTGAATTTTGCGTACCCGTACCGGCGGACGAAAGAAATTTTTTAAATCGCACAACGTCCCTTTGTGATGAAGACGCCGTGTTAAAAATTCGTCACGCCGTTATAAACTGCGACAAAAATTCACCGAATGCACCTGCGGCAATTTTTTTAAGTACCGACGGGCTGGACGATTGCTTTCCGTACTACCAAAACGAAGAGCACTTGTTTAAGCTGTACGCCGATGTCATACTTGACAACATTGTTAAGCGCGGTTGGCTTTTCTTTTTGACGGAAAATGAAATTAAAAATGAACTTCTGCCCGGTCTTTCCCAAAGAGCCAGTAAAGATGATATTTCGCTGGCGTACCTTATTGACAGCAACCCCGCCAACTTGAAAGAGACTTTCGCCAAAATCGACAGCCGCTATAAAACGATTGAACCTGAAACGCCGCCGGTAACCGTAAAACCTACGCCGCCTGCAACTGTACAATCTGCCGCACCTATAAAACCTGCAACACCGATAAAATTCACGCCGCCTGAAAAAATTTCCACTGCCGAAAAAGTTGTAAAAAGTTGGAGCCCGCCGAAAGTTACAAAAACTTCCGAGACTAAAACTGTAACCGCATTTGTACCGCCGAAAATTTCTAAAGCCGATTCGACGTCAAATATTTCAGCGCCAGCTTTTTCACCTGTCTTAACTTCAACCGGTACGTCGGCAAAGCAGGTAACGGAATTGCAACTGCCGACATTTTTAAAAAATTCAACGCCACCTGTGCAAGATAAACCGCCGCAAACTCTTTTCAGACGCAATGAAGTTACAATTTCAGCGACGCCGGTTCAAATTCCCGTGCAGGTTACTGACAGCGCCGTTACTTCAGCCGTCAAACCGGTACAAGCAAAACCGACTTTTACGCCGACGCAGTTTGAAAAATACGAAGGGGATTAACTTATGGCAAACAGTTATACTTTGTACTTGGAGGCTTGCAGTATCCTCAAAAATTTTCCCGACGAATATTGGCGAAAAAATTTTTATCTGCGAATCGTCACCACGATGTTTTATGAACTGCTTAAGGATAAAACTTCGCCGCTTATTTCAAAAATCTGCGCGGACAATGAAATAAATTTTCAAGGCATAAATTTCACCGTAGCGCCTTTTCAAAAAAATTACACGGCACCGAAACCAATTTCCTGCGACGCATATATGTTGACCTTCGGACTAAGTGTAGCCTTTAATGAAAATCTTGACGCCTGTGATAAATATTATGAAGAGCAAGCATTTAAAAATTTTATTTTTCAAGGTAAAATTCTGCCGGAAACGTACGCGCAAGAAATTATGAACTGCCTTGCTACGATAGATAATTGCCTGAAAAATTATCAGCCGATTGAAAAAGTCATTCAAGTGCCGATTGAAAAAGTTGTGGAGAAAATTATAGAAACGCCGGTTGAAAAAGTTATCGACCCTGCGACAAAAACATTGCTTGATGAACTTGACGACATTGCCAAAAATCGCGTGACTGATGACGCAAAAATTACGGACGAGGTAAAAAAACTTCAACTTACCTTGCAAGATGAATTGGCGCTGATTCAGCAAAGTTTAAAGCAAATTTCAGACATTCGCGACGGCTTGGAGTACCGCAACTTGAAAGAGCCGATTTACCAGCTGATTCAACTGCATAGAAAAATTTTTGACAGCGTGAAACGTCACCCTATGGAAGATAAAGAAAAAGGTTATGCGACGCTGATAAAACGTTTTAACAGCGTTTTGACTTACGTCACGCAATCGCTTAAAATGTTGGGCGTTGAGCTTATTGAAAGTACCGGCGGCGTTTTCGACCCCGTGAAAAATAAAGTTGCCGATGACGCCGATAATCCGCTTGACTGCGTTGTAAAAAAAATTATTCGTCCCGGCTTTATGTACAAAGGCACGGTGCTTGAACAGGCTGAAGTTGAAGTGGAAAAGAAAAGTACAATTTCACTAAACATTTTTACGGCGACAAAAAATAATTTTTTGGGGAGGTGAGAAATGTAAATGAAAATCGGAATAGATTTCGGCACGACGTTTTCACTGCCTGCCGCGCTGATAAACGGTCACCCCGCAACGTTACTGCCTGGTGGCGCTTACGGTATGCCTTCCGTTTTTTACCGTGACGCAAAGCAGGGAATTTTAATCGGCGACCCTGCGGACAAGCGCGGCAACTTCAAGCCGGAAAATGCCGTGCGAAATATTAAAATGGTTATAAGCGACACTTCGACAAAAAATTTTCGGCTTGACGGCAGAAGTTTTACCAAAAATCAAATTGTAGGGCATATAATTGAAGAAGTTGTAAAAATCGCTACCGAAGAAATAAATTTGAAACAGCTTACTTCAAAAACTGTTGACGGCGCAGTAATTTCAGTTCCCGCCGCGTTTGACATTCGCGAATTGGATTTTATAAAGCACGCGGCTGAAGAGTATGCAAAATTAAATGTACTTGGTTTTATTCGTGAACCCGTTGCCGCCGCCATTGCCTATTTCAACGCGCCGAGTGCCGAAGACAAAAAAACTATTTTGGTCTACGATTTGGGCGGCGGTACGTGCGACGTTGCCATTGTTCGCGCAGATAAAGATTCAAAAGAATGGTACAGCGTGCTTGAATCCGATATGCAACGAATCGGCGGCAGGGATTGGGACAGCGTACTTGTCGAGATGATTAAACGTAAATGCCGCGAAGAAGATGAGTATATCGAATTTACAGAAAGAGACGAAGAAAAAATCCGCAATGTGGCTATTGACGTAAAGCATAACTTGTCACGGCTCAATGAATATTCTTCGCAGGTTGAAATTGATGGCGAAATATATGACTTTGAAATTACGCGCAGAGAATTTGAAAAAAAATCTTCCGAGCTGTTACAAAGCACGATGAGTATGGTGGACAAGCTTAAGCGTAAATTTGGCGGCAGGA
>CAMJNB010000084.1 GCA_946407175.1 uncultured Selenomonadales bacterium
CATCGGCACTTTCATTAAAATTGCCGCGATTAACAACACCAACGCGCCGCTTGCAAATCTGTACGTGACGAATAAAACCGGCGGGAAGTAAAGGTTAGCCGTTTTCATAACGACCCAGTTCATGCCCCATATCAGCCAAATGAATGACAATGCTCTAAACATTTTCTGTACCTTCTGACGTAAAAAATTTTTAAGTTATAGCGATTGAGTTATACTGATTGAAAAATTATATCCGCAAAAAAATTTTTTACAATGAAGTTTACGCCGAAAATTAAAAAAGCGCCCGTGAATTGCTGACGCCTTTTTTTGAGAAATATTTTTTCAAGACTAAAATTTTTTAAGATTAAATGACTTCCAAACCAGGCTGAACTTTTTCGTAGTAAGCCTTACCGCCGCGCTCCACCTTCGTACCTTTCGGCACAATTTGAATTTGAATAGCCTCAAGCCGCAAGCCCGCGCCGGCAGTTCCTGCGGGTTCACCGTTAGCCGCCCAACCTAGCCAGCCGCCGTTTTCCACGTGCGCTCTGTAGTAAATGTCCAAAACCTTTGAATACGGCTCAACAAATTTTATTCTGATAGCCTCAAGGCGCAAATCTTTTCCCGTCGTACCTGCGACAGCACCGGAATTTTTCCAACCCTGCCAGCCGATATTTTGAACGTGCGCGTTGTACTGAATCATATTCGTGGTGCCGTCCATGCAGTTTATCAAAAGCGCTTCAAGGCGTTTGGCTTGACCGGTAGTACCTGCGACTTTACCGTTGCCAACCGCTTTTTGCCAGCCGATGCCTTGCACGTAAGCTTGAAAGTTTAAATGAACAGTTCGAGTTTCGGCAAAGACAACCTGCGCGGTTAGGATTAAAACCAATGCTGATATTAAGGTAAAAATTTTTTTCACATCATTCACCCCGTTTGGTAGCTGTTAGCTTGTAACCTGTAGCTTGTAGCCAAAACTCTCATCATTCATTCTTAATTCTTAATCCTTAATTCTTAATTACCTTGCCACTTCGACGGCTTCGCCTAAATCGATTATACCTTCATAAATCGCCTTGCCGATAACGCAACCGATAACGCCGTCACGCTCATGAGATTTCAGCGCCAAAATGTCATCAATGGATCTCACGCCGCCCGACGCTATTACGGACAAGCCGGATTTACACGCCATTTGAACAACCTTTTCAACGTTGGCACCGGCAAGCGTACCGTCACGCGATATATCAGTATAAATTATCGTCGTAATGCCGCAGTCACCGATACGCGCGGCAAGTTCCTCCGCCTCAAGTCTGCCTGAATTTCCCCAGCCGTCAATTTCGACAACGCCGCCCCTTGCGTCAATCGCGGCAATTACTCTTTCGCCAAATTCAGTTGCCGCTTGCCGTACAAAGTTGGGATTATCAACCGCTGACGTTCCCAAAACCACGCGCTGTACGCCGATATCAAGCAACATTTCAATTTCTTCCATTGAACGAATGCCGCCGCCGACTTCAATGGGAATTTGGATATTTTCCAAAATTTTTTTAATCGTGAAGATATTCATGGGATGACCGACTTTGGCGCCGTCCAAATCTACCACGTGAAGATATTGTGCGCCTGCGTCTTGCATTTCAAGCGCTGTATCTTCTGGGTAGTTTGAATAGTTAAATTCACGCGCAAAATCCCCCTGCGTAAGGCGGACACAGTGACCGCCGCGAATATCTATCGCAGGTAAAATTATCAATTTCAACACCTCCGTTTGGAGCTTAGAGCTTTCAGCTTGCAGGATTTTAAAAATCTACAAAATTTTTCAAGACCTGCAATCCTACATCGCCTGACTTTTCCGGATGAAACTGCGTAGCAAAAATATTTTCGTACTCAACCGCCGCAGTAATATTTTCGCCGTAAAAGGTTCGCGCCGCAACTAGATTTTCGTCCTGCGGTACAGCGTGATAGCTGTGAACGAAGTAAAAGTACGGCTCCGCATTAAGGTTCGACATAAATTTTGACGCGCCGAATTTTTTAAAACTCTTGCCGCCGACCTTTACAAAGTTCCAACCCATATGCGGAATTTTCAAGCCGTCCGCGCAGATTTTTTTCACCGTGCCTTTAAATATGCCCAGTCCCTTAACGTCCGGCGATTCTTCGCTTGACTCAAACAAAATCTGAAGTCCCACGCAAATTCCGAAAAGCGGCTTTTTCTTTTCAACCTGCTTAAGTATCGTAGGAATTAAACCGGTAGCCTCAAGATTTTTCATGCAGTCACCGAATGCGCCGACGCCCGGTAAAATCAATTTATCGGCAACTTCCAAATCCTGCTCATCGTCCGTAACAATAACGTCACCGCCGACTGCCGCAACCGCCTTTTCGACGCTGTACAAATTGCCTACGCCGTAATCAATTATAGCAATCATTGTACGCTACCTTTAGCAGGTGTGACAAACTTCATAAATTCCCGCGCGTTTCAAAGTATTTACAACCGTGTCACCGATATGCGCAACAGTATCAGCAACTTCAATGCCTACCGCGTTAAGAGCTTTAATCTTGTCAGCCGCAGTACCTTTGCCGCCGGAAATAATCGCGCCTGCGTGTCCCATACGTTTACCCTTCGGTGCTTGACGACCTGCGATAAATGCCGCAACGGGTTTTTCAGGCATATTCTCTGCAATCCATTTCGCCGCGTCTTCTTCAGCACTGCCGCCAATTTCGCCAATCATAAGTATCGCCTTAGTGTCATCGTCCGCCTTGAAAAGTTTCAGCGCGTCAATGAAGTCAATGCCTTTAACGGGGTCGCCGCCGATACCTATCGCCGTAGTTTGACCGATACCCGCCGCAGTAAGTTGGAATGTCGCCTCGTAAGTCAAAGTTCCCGACCTTGAAATTACGCCGACATGACCTTTTCTGTGAATGTAGCCGGGAATAATGCCGAGCTTGCATTCGTCCGTTGTCAAAATGCCGGGACAGTTGGGTCCGATTAACTTCGTCTTTCTACCTGCCATGTAACGACGAACTTTCACCATGTCAAGTACCGGAATATGCTCCGTAATGCAAACGACTAAATCCAAATCGGCGTTGACCGCCTCCAAAATTGAATCTGCCGCAAAACGCGCAGGAACGTAGACAACAGAGGCAGTTGCACCGGTAGCTTTCACGGCGTCCGCAACGGTGTTGAAAACCGGTACGCCTTCGACCTGCTGACCTGCTTTGCCGGGCGTGACGCCGCCGACAATCTTTGTGCCGTAGTCAAGCATTTGTTTTGTGTGGAAAGTTGCCGCCTTGCCGGTAATTCCCTGCACTATGACTTTTGTATCTTTATTTACTAAAATTCCCATAGAAATTTTTCCTTTCGTAGTTTAGCTTGGAGCTTAGAGCTTGGAGCTTTCAGCTTACAGAATCAATTCTTATTTATTTTCAGCGTCTTTAACGAGCTTAACAATTTTTTCGGCGCCGCCTTCCATTGTCTCGGAAACCATAACATTTCCAATCGCCGCGTCCTGTAACATCTTGCGTGCAATGTCAACGTTGGTACCTTCAAGACGTACCACGACCGGTACGGGGAAGGGCTTGCCTTCGCCTGCAATAATTTTCGCCGCGTCAATCAAACCTTTTGCAATGTTGTCGCATTTAACAATGCCGCCGAAAATGTTCACGAAAATGCCTTTAGCCTGTCCGCCGTCAAGCATAATTTGAAAAGCTTCAGCCGTAGTTTCTGGAGTCGCCGCGCCGCCTACGTCGAGGAAGTTTGCAGGTGAGCCGCCGTAAAATTTTATAATGTCAACCGTCGCCATTGCAAGACCCGCGCCGTTTACCATACAAGCAACGTCGCCGCCCAAATTGACGTAGTTCAAATCTGATTTTGTCGCACGAAGTTCCTTTGCATCTTCTTCTGTCTCGTCGCGCAGTTCAACAATGTCGGGGTGACGGAAAAGCGCACTGTCGTCAAAATTAAGTTTCGCGTCAAGAGCTATTACGTCATCTTCCTTCGTCAACACCAGCGGATTAATTTCAACCTGCGAACAATCCTTGCCGATAAATGCAGCATAAAGTTTCAGCATAAGCGCGGACGCCTTGCGAATTGCGGCGGGCGGGAAGTTCAGAGCGTATGCCATGCGTGTTGCTTGGAAAGGTGCAAGACCGATTACGGGGTCGATATACTCTTTAAAAATTTTTTCCGGCGTTTCAGCGGCAACTTTTTCAATTTCCACGCCGCCTTCAGAACTTGCCATCATTACAACCTGCGCGGTTTGTCTGTCAATTACAAAGCTGAGATAATATTCTTTCGCAATGTTGGAGCCTTCCTCAATTAAAAGGCGATTGACTTTCTTGCCTTCGGGACCGGTTTGGTGAGTGACTAAAGTTTTGCCGAGAAGTTCGGTAGCGTAAACTTTCACGTCGTCAAGATTTTTAGCGAGCTTGACGCCACCTGCCTTGCCGCGACCGCCTGCGTGAATTTGCGCTTTAACTACCATGACGGGACTGTTAAGAGTTTTTGCAACTTCTACAGCCTCGTCAACGCTGAAAGCCGCCTTACCTTTCGGCACTGCGACGCCGTAGCTTCTCAAAATCTCCTTACTCTGATATTCGTGAATGTTCATAAAAAAAACGCAAGCTTGCCGTAATTTCTACGGTGCAAACTTGCTTCACCTCCAATCAAAATTTTTATTCTGCAACTTCTGTTGTATCAGAAATATTTTCGCCTTCAGAAATAATTTTGTCAACCCAGTCAGTCACTTCATCAGAATTTTTATCTAGCACATAAACCAATTCGCTGATTAGAATTTGACGTGATAGATCCATTAGCCGCCGTTCGCCGCTTGAAATTTTTTTCTGTAACTGCTGACGTGTCAAATTTCTTGCAACTGCCGCAACTTCCAAAATGTCGCCTGACTTTAGTCGATCCAATGTCGCGTGAAAGCGTTTGTTCCAACTGCCTTGTAAAATTTCTGTTTCACCGCGTAAAACTTCTTTCACCGCGTCTAACTGCGATTTATCGATTATTTCACGTAAGCCTATTTCGTCCACATTGTCAACGGGCAGCATTAATTTCAGATTTCCCATCGGCAATTCAAGGACGTAATAAGATTGTGTCACGCCGCCGACTTCTTTTTCCTCAACGCCAGTCACTTCACCGGCACCGTGCATCGGGTAAACAACCTTGTCGCCGATTTTCATCTACGCCACCCCCCTGAATGATAGCTTACAGCTTAGAGCTTACAGCTTACAGAAGTCCTGAAAGCTAAAAGCTGTAAGCCAAAAACTACTCTTCTTTTGTTGAACGAAGAAATAATTTCGTCAACTCATCTTTCGGATTACAATTTTCATAAATAATCCTGTAAATAGATTCGCTTATCGGCAATTCGACATTTACAGATTTTGCCAACTGCATAAGCGCGGCAACTGTTTCAACGCCTTCCGCCAGCTTGTCAAATTTTTCATTTTGCACGAACTCTTCACCGAAACGCCGATTGTGACTGTGCGCCGAAAAAAGCGTAGCCTCATAATCGCCCAAGTGACTTAAGCCGTAAACTGTCATTTTATCGCCGCCGAGTGATTCTACAAGCCGCGAAAGTTCAGCTGTACCACGAGCCATTAACGCGCCTTTCAAGCTGGAAAAATTTAAACCGTCCAACATTCCCGCCGCAATGCCGACAACATTTTTTGCCGCCGCGCCTACTTCCGTGCCGATTAAATCTTTGCCGTAGTAAAAGCGTATCAATGGACTTTTAAAAATTTCCACAAGCCGTCGCGTCAATTTTTCATTCGCAGAACTCATTACCATACAATTCGGAATTTCCCTCAAAAAATCCTGCACGTGACCGGGTCCTACCCATACCGCAATTTTTTCACGCGCAGTTTCATTTTCTTCGACAAAAACTTCTGTCAAGCGTTTGCCCGTACCGCGTTCAATTCCTTTCATGCAAAGCACAAAAACTTTATCGCTTAAATTATTATTCGTCTTAAAATTTATTTCCTTAACCACGCCGCGCAGATTTTGTGCGCCGACGGAAATAATTATGATTTCGGCGAAGTTTAAAACGTCATCAAGATTTTTTGTAAGGCGTACGGCGGCAGGCAGTTTTAAATATTCATTGGCGCCGTCAGTTTCAAGGCGTTGCATATTTTTTGAACCTGCGCGACCGTACAAAATAACTTCGTGACCGATTCGGCTTGCGTACCATGCGTGAAAACTTCCCCAGCGTCCGCAACCAATAATTCCGATTTTCATAAAAATTTTTTCTCCTTAGC
>CAMJNB010000085.1 GCA_946407175.1 uncultured Selenomonadales bacterium
ATAAAAGTTTTGGAAATTGGTCCATACGACAATCCCACTTGTATCGGCGAAAACGTAAAATATTTTGACGTACATGACGCGGAAACTTTAGAGAAATTGGCGCGTGAGGAAGATCGACCTTTCAAAAATACGCCGAAAAAAATTCATTACGTCGAACCGACGGGCAATTTGGAAATTGTTGACGAAAATTTTGACATGGTTTTCAGCTCGCATTGCATTGAACATCAGCCGGATTTAGTAAATCACCTGCAAAATGTTGAGGACATTCTAAATGACGGCGGCTTTTACGTGTTGGTCGTTCCCGACAAAAGATATTGTTTCGACCATTTCCGCAATGAAACGACATTGTTTGAAGTTGTTGACGCTCATGTAAATTTCCGTTCGTTGCATACATTTAAAAGCATTGCAGAGGCTCAATGCATGAAGACGCACAATAATGCTATGGCGCATTGGTTTGGCGTGCACGGCTCCGACAAGATAAATACCAAAAATTTTCCCGCTGCGCTTAATGATTACACGCAAAGCGTAAACGGGGGGGGAGGTACGTCGACGTTCATGCTTGGTGCTTTACGCCAAAAGTTTTCGGCGGCATAATCGAAAATTTAAACCGACTCGGACTGATAAATTTGAAACTTCACCGGTTGTGTCACACTATTTGGGGAAGGTTTGAATTTACCGCCGTATTGAAGAAAGATTGACCTTTCAGCGTTGACTTTCAAAAAATTTTTTGTTACCACATTTTTATGTGAGTGTTTAAGTCTTAGCAGTGGAGGAGGTTTTTGAATGGCGCAAAATAAAGTTTACGCTTTTCTCGGTCCGAATTGCGCGGGAAAATCTACAATGGTGGCACAGCTTATGTCAATGGGCATTCACTATGTACCGGCGCTTACCACGAAAGTTTTTGAAGAACGTTACGCCTACAAGCGCAAACTGTTTCGCACTGTCAGCAAGGACGATTATGCCGCAGAAAAACTTATAATAAACAACACCTATCAAGGCAGTAATTTTGGTTTTCGCAAAGATGACATTTTGGATTCGTACAAGCAACATAGAGTTACCATAATGATTATGATGGACGTTGACGGCATTAGAAATGTCGCGAAGTTTATCAATCAAGATTTGGTGACAATATTTTTGATGATTAATGACGAAGCTTTTGTCGAACGGCTTTTAAGGCTCGGTTGCTCCAATGAAGAAATAAATTACTACATGGAGTACGCAGAGAATAATAAAGAGTTTGAAAAGTGGAAGTCCGCCGATTACGTAGTAAAAAATACCGCGTCACCACGAACCGCGCTTGAACAAATTTTGGCAATAATGGGGCTTATGACGTTGGTGCCGCAGAACGATTTCACAAAACTGACGAAGTAAAAAAAATTTCGGCTGTCGCGTAAGGCGGCAGTTTTTTTTTGAATTAGTTGTTAGATCGTTAGATCGCTAGATCGCTAGTTGATAGATCGCTAGTAACTATCAACTATTCCCTCTTCCCTAATCCCTAATCCATATGATATAATTTCGCGGAAAAATTTTGAGAGGATGGTTTATTTGTCTGTAAAGACTGCGTTGCGTGTACATTTTTACGACACCGATACAATGGGCGTAGTGCATCACGCAAATTATATTCGTTGGTTTGAAACGGGGCGCGTGGAATTTTTGCGCTCGGTAGGCATAACCTTAACCGACATGATGAACGACGGGATTTTGTTTCCGCTTACCGAAATTAAGGCGAAATTTCTTCATTCCGGCAAATTTGATGACGAGTTGGAGTTGGAGACGATACCGGTTGAACTGACGAAAGTTAAAATGGAGTTTAAGTACAAGATTCGCCGAAAAAGCGACGGTGAACTTTTGGTCAAAGGTTACAGCCAAAATGTTTTCACAAGCGCAGAGACGGGGAAAATTTCACGTCTGCCGGAAAAATATTTTTCAAAGTTGGAGCAGGCGACGGTTGAGGAGTTGGATTAAAAGACATGGTGATAATTGAAGGATTATTAATCGCGGCAGTAGTCGGAGTAGTCGGCGTGGCAATATTTTTAAAAATGCGTGGACAGGAAAAAGTTGTACCGCGTCTTGACAAGCGCACGCCGTTTAAAATTGAACACCGCGATGAAAAATCCGTGACGCTTTCCACTACGATAGAATTTTTTAACGAAGGCACGCAAAGCGCCATGATTGTCGACGCATACGTAAAGCCGCAACTGCCTTTTGAACAGTACGACGGCATGAACGTACGCGGCAAGGCGGAAGTTGAAGGCAAGCCGCGCGAAGATGATTATTTTGAGGCGCTGGTCATGGAACATCAGCAAGGCTTTAACTTCGTGGCGAAAGTTACCTTGACTGCGCGTAAGGGCATGACGCTTGAAGAGGCGGTAGCGCACATGGTAGATTTCCCGATTGAGATTATTTACCGTGAAGTCGGACGCACGCCAATGCATTTTTCAATAGCGCGAATTTTTTTGCCTGCAGAAGAACTTGCAAAGCTGGTCGGCGTGAAATTGATTAAAGATTAAAACTGTACAGCTGAATTAAAATTAAAATTGCGATTAGAATTGAGGGAAAAATTTTAAATGGCAGTAGAAATAATTCCGATAAAGACGCGAATTTTGACGCCGAAAGATAACATTGTTGACATGATTGCGAAGTATACAAAGGATTTAATCGGTCCCGATGACGTGTTGACGGTGGCAGAAAGTGTCGTGGCGATAACGCAGGGAAATTTGATTCGTCCCGATGAAATGAGAATCACTTGCCTTGCGCGTCTTTGTTGCAGATTTATACCGGATTACGGCTCTTTGGCGACGCCGCACGGTATGCAGGCGCTTATGCTGAAAGAAGGCGAATGGCGCGTTGCATTTGCGTTAATCGGCGGCTTTTTGGGCAAGCTTGTAGGTCAGCGCGGACTTTTTTATAAATGGGGCGGGCGTCAAGCGGCGTTGATTGATGACGTCACGGGAGATATGCCGCCTTTCGACAAATGCGTCGTCTACGGTCCGGAAAATCCCGATCAAGTTGTTGCCGATATCAAGGAGCGGTTAGGCTGTTTCGGCGCCATGATTGCTGACGTAAACGATTTAAAGCGCTCAAGAATTGTCGGTGCCACTAAGGGCATGAACGCGCAACTTGCCGCAAATTTGCTGATTGATAATCCCTTCGGCAATGCGTCAGAGAAAACGCCGATTTGTATTTTGAAAGGTTTTAGACAGGAGCAGGAACATGTTAGAGGGTAGAAAGTAGAGGGTAGATAGCAGGTGTTAGTTACTATGATGAAATTTTTACGAACGGCATTTTTGGTGATGATGATGACGCTGATTTTTAACGTCACGGCAAACGCGGCGCCGGTACCACTGCGCGGAATTGTTGAAGGATTTTACGGCACTCCTTGGACAAATGAAGACCGCATAGACATGATGAATTTTTGTCGCGCACACGGCTTGAACGCCTACATTTACGCGCCGAAACACGATCCGTACCACCGCGATAAATGGCGTGAACCTTATCCTGCAGATAAACTTGCCGAAATTAAAAAACTCGTCGAAACTGCGAAGGCTAACAATATCAGATTTACTTTCGCAATTTCGCCGGGACTTGATTTAAAATACACCGGCAGTGACGGCGAAAAAGATTTTAAAACTCTCGTCAATAAAATGAATACCATGTACTCTCTCGGCGTTCGCAGTTTTGCAATTTTCTTCGACGACTTGAAAGACAGCAAGGGCAGACATCACGAAGACGGTAAAAAGCAGGCGGAACTTTTGAATAAGTTGCAGGATACTTTTCACCGCATGCACAAAGACATTGTACCTTTCATAACCGTGCCGACGGAATATTTTTATGACGATATGATTGACGGCAGAAAGATTAAAGACTACACGAAAGATTTTGCCGAGACGATTGATGAAAAAATTGTAGTGCTGTACACGGGCAACGGCGTAGTTTGCGAAGGCATCAGCGATAACGATTTACGCAAGGTGAATGACATTTACCAAAACGATCGCGGCATCGGTATTTGGTGGAATTATCCGGTAAACGATTACACCTTACGTCCCGACGGCAAGGGAAATTCAAAGTTGGCGCTGGGACCGATTCAAAATTTGCCTACAAAAAATATGCATGCGATTTTCTTTAATCCTATGGGTCAAGAAAATATGTCGAAGATAGCGTTGGCAACGGCGGGAGAATATACCAACGCGCCGGAAATTTATAAACCTCATTCAGCGTGGGAAAGGGCTATTGATGAGCAATTCGGCGAACTTGCCTACGCCATGAAAGTTTTTGCGTCGCATTCACAGCATATGGAAAATTCATGGGCTAAGTGCGGACCTGCCGACGCGCCGAATTTCACTACCGCCGCTAACGTCGTATTAATGGCGGCACGCAAAGGACGTACGGCAGATTTAACGTCGCTTGAGGCACAAATTTCTGAAATGGAACTTGCCGCAGATACATTGTTGACGCGCTTGCCGCAAAAATATTTGGCAGAGTGCAAGCCGCAACTTGAACAGTTTAAACGTATCGCGCAAGCTGACAGACTTGCCGTAGCCTGTCTTAAAGCCGGTAAACTCAATCCCGCGTTAAAGACACTTCGCGCAGATATCGACCGTCACGCAAAAACCGCGATTCTTTCAGAACTTGCCGCGCTGAAATTTGTAGACGACGTTTTGGCGCTTATGAGCAAGTAATTTTTAACGTAAGAGAAACAAAAAAATAAATCCCTACGCAAAAACGCAGGGATATTTTTTTTCTTAGAGATATTTTTTACAATCTGCGCGGCGCCGGTTTTAAACGTCAAGCAAATTTTTTCCGCGACTTAAAAGCGCCGTCCGATTTATTTTTGCCTCAAGCACTTCAATAGGCAAGCCGCATTCGTCACGCAACACTTTTAAAACTTCCGACGGCTTGACACTGCCGTCCTGCTTAATCTTCAAGCCGAATTTTATTTTCACTCCGCCTTCAACTTCATAAACTTTCACCGATTCCGCCATCAAGCTTTTAATTTCAATTTCACGATTTTTTTTCGGTGTCACGCGATTGAACATAATCGTTTTGGCGGAGTTAAACTTTTTCGCGGCATCTTCCGCGACGCTGAAACTTTCGGCAAACGGCACGAGGACTTCATAGCGCGAAAAATCTGTTAAGACAGTCAACGCCGGAGTCTTCGCCGAAATTTTTTTAATGCGTACAATTTCGCCGCCCTTAGGCAACTGCGCGTTTAACCTCGACATAACTTTTTCCGCGTCGACATCAGATTTTAAAACGAAGTCCACGTACTCACATTCACTGGTAACGCCTACGCCAAGCGCCGTTGCGAATGAAACTTTTAAATGCGGGTTAAAGCCTTCGGAATAGGCGGCGGGAAGTTTTGACCTAAGCAACGCGCTCATAAAGACGTTCATATATTCAAGGTGCGACAGGAAAGCTAACTCGGCGCCCTTTCTAATCTGCGCGCGGTAGGTGGTAGCTTGTAGCTTAGAGCTTAGAGCTTGGAGCTTAGAGGATTTATGGTAAGAATCAGTAATCGGATTGTCAATAACGTTCACGCCCAACTGCATGCAGACGTTACAGCCTTGACAAGAAGTGCGGCGACAATCTGCGGTAGTTTGACCGTCCTGCGCCTTTTCAAATTCTTCAACCAAGTAATTTTTGCTGACGCCGGGCGAAGTGTGATCCCACGCCAACGGTTCATAAATTTTTCTTTCGCGCTCATTAAAATATGCGCCGTCAATGCCGCAAGTATCAAATGCATTTTGCCATGCGTCGAAGTTAAATAAATCTGACCAGCCGTCGAACTTAGCGCCGTTACGCCACGCCGTCTCGATAACTTTAGCAAGTCGCCTGTCACCGCGTGCGATAATGCCTTCCAATATTGAAACTTTCGCGCTGTGGTAGTTGTAGGTAATCGCCTTGTCACGAATCAAACTTTTCAAAAATTGCTGACGCCGTTCAAATTCGGCAAGTGAAATTTGTCCGTACCATTGAAAAGGCGTAAAAGGTTTTGGCACGAAACAGGCGACGCTTAACGTAACCTTCACGTCACGGCGCTTTGTAATTTCGCGGTAGAGATTCGCCACCTTCTGCGCGAGGTCGGCAATACCGGCAATGTCTTCATCTGTTTCTGTAGGCAGTCCCATCATAAAATAAAGCTTGACCGTCTTCCAACCCTTTTCAAAAGCCGCCGTGCAAGCGTCAAGCAGATTTTTTTCAGTGACGTTTTT
>CAMJNB010000086.1 GCA_946407175.1 uncultured Selenomonadales bacterium
GTTCAATTCCGCCGGTACGTAGCCGCTTAAGCTTACCTGTTCAAAGGCGGAAATTTCTTTTTCCAACTCGACGCACATAAGCAAAGTAATTCGCGCCTCGTAAAATTCGGCAACTTGTATCGCCTTCAACACGGCTTTAAACGCTTGACCGGAGCCGTCCGTAGGCACAAGTACGTGCTGAATTTTTTTACTTTCTTGTACCGGTTCACTTGAAACAGAATTATCGGTAGCTTTTTCAATCGGCTCAACCTGCGCGGGAATTTCTTCCGCAACTTTAGCGCCGACCAATTCACTGCGACTTTTATAAAATCTTAAGCTTAGAATTATCGCTACAATGCCGACGTAAACCATAAACGCGCCGATTTCCGAACTTATGTCAGATAAACTTGCGCCGCGCTGAATAATGTCACGTGTAAAATGAAATTGCCACGTCAGCGGAAAGATATGCGCAAAGTCCACTACCCATTCAGATAAATGCGAAAGGGGACTCGTCACGCCGCCTAATATAAATCCGCCGGGTATGAACAAAATCATTCGGCTTGACGCAATACCGGGATTAGCCGCCGTCCAACCCATAAATATACTTAGCATGCCGATTGTCAGCGTCATAAAAATTTCTATCATCAAAAATTCTACGGCGCGTCCCGAAAAAACCATGTCGCCCCAAACTCGCAAGACCGCCATGCCTAAGAAATATGAAACCATTAAACCGATTGCATACGGCAAAATTCGCGCGATTAAATCCCAGGGGGTTCCGTGCAAAATCGTTTCTTCGTACTGCTTAGTTAATTTAAGGCGCGGTATCATTCCGATTGTCGCGAATGTGAAAAACATTGCGCCGAAGAAAAATAAAAATCCCTGTGTCTGCGCGTTGGACGTTGAACCGGCGGGATTGAAAAGTATACGTTCATTTAAAGTCAAGCCGCTTGAAGTTGCGTGAGAAAATTGCGCGTTGTCAATCGCAATAAGCGTAGGCAGAGCGGTTTTAATATCGGCAGTCTGCGCGGAGTTCGTGTTGTCGTAAAAAACGCCGATAGGCGCGTTTACACCGGTGTAACGATTTTTTTCAAGACCTTGCGGCAGGTAAATCACGGCGTCCGCCTTGTCGCGGTAAAAAAGTTCCTCAGGGTTCATCGGCATATTGATAACGTCCGTGACTTTCATATATTCCGACGCATCAATTTTCGTGATGAGTTCGCGGCTGTACTTTGTGTTGTCCAAATCAATAACGGCAACCGGCGCGTCCTTTGAAAAGTTGCCGGACAAAATCACCGACAAAACCACGCTGATAACCATTGCCACCATTATGCAGACTTTTTCATAGGGCATACCTTGACCGCTGAAGAGAAATTTTAATTCGCTGAAAAAAGATTTTTTAAAGCCCACGTCACCAACTCCTAATCAAAGTTCACGGTGACAGTTTGTCCCGGCAGTACGTCACTTTGCGGGTCGATATAAATTCTGACTTGAAACGCCGATAAGTCAGCTTGAGATTTTTCGCGTGACTGCTTTAAATCTGCAAAGCCGGGCGCCTGCGTCAAAAGTCGAATCGTGCCTTTAACCTGCTTGCCGTCAGCTACGGTCGTGCAGGTAATTTCGTCGCCTTCGCGCAGATTTACCGCCTGCGTCTCTGAAATGTAAATGTCGTAGTAAATTCTTTTCGTCTCAAGCAAAACTACCGGCACATTCGGTGAAATCATTTCGCCTTGTTTTTGCAGGACGCTTAAAATTTTTCCGTCCTCCGGCGCATGAAGTGTAAGGCGGGACTTTGCAAGTTGCAATTCCTTAAGCTGAACTTCCAACGCCTTTTTCTGCTGTTCAAGTGCGGCGATATCGTTTTCCAAGTTATTCGCCTCTGCACGTTCCTGCGCGATTGTCGGCAAGCTCAATGAATCGGTGTTGCCTGTATCGGTGACGCCCGCTAACATTCTTTCAAGTAATTGCTCCTGTGTTTGAACATTGGCGCGCGCAACGTTTAAAGCCATTGTCGCATCGTCAAGCTGGGATTGTGCTACGGCGCCTTCTTTTACAAGGTTTAACGCGCGATTGTAATTTATCTCGGAATTTTTCAAAGTTGCCTGCGCTGAATTTACTGCGGCGCGTTGGCTGTCAATCTGCCGAAAGGATTGTTGCTCGTCATTATCGGCGCGAAATAAATTTACATTCATCGTGCCTGACATTGAATTAATCTGCGCGTCGAACTGTGCAATTTGCGCCTTTAACTTTTCAATCGACAAATCTGTATCAGTCGGGTCAAGCGCCATGATTAAATCTCCGGCTTTAACTTCCTGCCCTTCCTTGACGCCTTCATTAATCATTCTGCCGCCTACCGAATCGAAGGCAAGTTTTATCTGTTCCGCCGTTAAAATTGCGTCCTTCTTTTCCGTCGCCAAAAATACCGCGTCATTGCCTCGATACATCAGCACAATGCCGCTTACGATTAAAATTACTATGAAAATGATTCCTACTCGTGCTGCCTTCTTTTTCGGCTCCATAAAAATTTCCTCCTCGCAAAATTAGCCTGCAGGAATTGTAGCACCAAAAATTTTTTTACGTAAGCGAAATTTTTTGAAGTTTGCGTTCGCAAAAAGTCACGGGCGTTAATCCAAGCTCGTGAATAAATTTCAACGCGGCATTGAAGTGGTCTCCGATAACTTCTGCGCGGTGGGCGTCTGAACCGATTGTCACGTACCTGCCGCCGAATTTTTTGTAGCTTGCATAAACCGGCTTAAGCTCCATAAAAATTTCTTCAGCTTTCAAGCGGCGTGTATTCAGCTCCAAAACTTTTTCACGCTCGACTACGATTTTTAAAACTTTATCAATCTCCGCCTTGAAAGTGTCGTAGTCAATCGACGTGTCATCATACGTGGCGGCACGGCAAATGTAGTCAATGTGTCCCAGCACGTCAAAATCATTAACCGCCGTTTCCTCCGCCATAACGCCGAAATAGTTTGTGTAGACGGACAATTTATCCTTGCCGTAGAAAAATTCCTTGTGGTAAATATCTTCGCCGTCAAGCATATGAATTGAACCGATAACTTGATCGAAGTCCGCCGAGTCTACAAACTTTTTATTTACTTCACGCGCGGTTTTCGTGAGACCGACTTCAACGCCGAGACGAACTTTGTCGCCGCGCAGATTTTTATATTCGCCAAAGTATTCGGCGGGATTGAATTTAAAATTGCCTTCCAATTCCTCATCAAAATGCTCCGTGAAAACTAAGCCGAGATTTAAACTTGCCGCGCGTGCTACGGCGTCCTCCGCCTTCATCTGCGAATCTGCGGAAAATTTTGTATGCGTGTGGCTGTCGAAAATCATAAATCGTACCCTTCCTTTACAAAAATTTTGGTGACTGCTAAAATTGTTTGAAAATTTTATAACACGTAACTTTAATTGGTCAATGATTGGAGAAAAATTTTTATGGAATTGCAAGGCAAAAAAGTTTTGGTAATCGGCGCGGGGATTAGCGGTTTTGCGGCGGCTAAGGTTGCAAAAAAATTCGGTGCTGACGTAATTTTAAGTGACGCGAAAAATGAATCGGACTTGAAATATAATTTTGACGAACTGCGCGAACGCGGCATAAATTTGAAATTCGGCAAGCAAGAAGAAACTTTGCTTAACGGCGTCGACATGGTAATTGTATCGCCCGCCGTACCGTTGCGCATACCGATTTTGCAAGCCGCGTTAAATAAAAAAATCCCCGTCATCAGCGAGGTTGAATTGGCTTTTAATCTTGCAAAGTCACCAATCTGCGCGGTTACCGGTACGAACGGCAAGACTACAACGGTTACGCTTTTGGGTTTATTGTTGGAAAGTCAATTTGAAAAAGTCGGCGTAGGAGGCAATATCGGCGTGGCGCTTAGTGAAGTTGCATTGGACGTAGGCGAAGGCGGATATATCGCGGCGGAAATTTCCAGTTACCAAATGGAGGCGACAAATAATTTTAAGCCGCACATTTCCGCAGTTTTGAACGTCACGCCCGACCATTTGAAACGTCACGGCACTATGGAAGTTTATCAAGCCATGAAAGAAAAAATGTTCGCGCAGGAGACGGCGGAAGATTTTTTGGTTTTAAACTACGACGACGAAAAGGTTAGAGGTATGAAAGACCGCGCAGGTTGCAAAGTTTTATATTTCAGCCGCAAAAAAATTTTGGACGAAGGCGCCTTTCTTCGTGACGGCAAATTAATTATAAAATTTGACGGTAAAATTTATGAACTCTGCACGGTTGATGAACTCGGCATTAAAGGCGGGCATAACGTTGAAAATGCGTTGGCGGCGGCATTAAGTGCGTTTTTGGCAGGCGTCACGGCAGAAAATATTTGCAAGGTGCTGAAAAGTTTTCAAGGCGTTGAACACAGAATTGAATTTGTTCGCGAAATTGACGGCGTGAAATATTACAATGACTCTAAGGCGACAAATACCGATTCGGCGATTAAGGCGCTTGAAACTTTTGACGGTCACATAGTTTTAATTGCCGGCGGCGATGATAAGCTGACGGACTTGACAGACTTTTTGACGCTGGTAAATCAGCGCGTCGACAGTTTGATTTTAGTCGGTGACGCGGCGGCAAGATTTAAGGCGGACGCGATTAAAAACGGCTTTGATTCAAGTAAAATCTACGACGCAGGTTATTCAATGGAAAAGGCGATTGACATTGCGAAAAATATTTCAACACCGCCGCAAGTAGTTTTACTTAGTCCCGCCTGTGCAAGTTTTGATATGTATGATAATTTTGAAGAGCGCGGTAAAGATTTTAAACGTATTGTCAACGCGCTTTGAATGGTGATAGAAATGAAACAGTTAGAGTTGAAAAAAATTTTGGAAGATCACGAATCGTGGCTTGAAGATGAAAATACCGGCAACCGCGCAGATTTTTCAACCGGCGATTGGTACGGCGTTGACATGCACGGCGTGAATTTGCGGCAAGCTAAGCTCGGTGCAAGTCTTGAAAATGATATAGTTACACGTCAAAGTAATTTACAAGGCGCCAATCTCTCTAAGGCTGATTTGTTCGTTGCGGATTTACGCGGCGCCGATTTAAGCGGGGCATACTTGCGTAACGCCAATTTGACCGGTGCCAATTTGTCAAGCGTCATAAATTTATTTGACCAATCACGCAACGTACGTACCGATTTATCGGGGGCTGATCTTACCGGCGCAAATTTAACCGGAGCTGACTTGACTTGTACGAATTTAACCGGCGTCGATTTGGTACAGGCTAATTTGACCGGTGCGAATTTAGCGGGTGCGAATTTGACAGACGCAGATTTAACCGAAGCCGACTTAACCGGCGCTAATTTAACTAAGGCAAATTTAACCGGAGCAAATTTAAAAAAAGCTATTCTGCGCGGCACGATTATGCGGGACGTTAATTTAAAAGGCGCGGTATTGAAAGGTGCAAATTTACGCGGCACGGATTTCACCGGCGCTGACTTAACCGACGCCGATTTTACTAATGCCACTCTGCGCGGCGTTAAAGGTTATGAACCTAAGGAAGAAGTATGAACGCGGAGCAATTTGAAAAAATTTTAAAAGACCATTCGGCGTGGCTTAATAATCATTTTCGCGGCAGGTGCGCCAATCTGCAGGAGGCGAATTTGTCAGGCGCGGATTTATCGGCAGTGAACTTGAGTGACGCGAATTTATCGGCGGCGCATTTGGAAAGCGCTAACCTTAGCCGAGCCGTGTTGAAAGGTGCAAATTTTACATACGCCGTATTGATTAGAGCCGATTTGTCACGCGCAGATTTAGGCTGGGCAAATTTTGAGGAAGCGGATTTAAGCGGCGCGAATTTTAAAGCCGCGTACTTGAACAGTGCAAATTTTTCCGTAGCTCATTTGAAAGGCTCGGATTTTTCTCACAGCTACTCATGGGGCTCAAATTTTTCGCACGCCGAACTTTTGTACGCGAATTTGCAAGACGCCAACTTCACCGACGCAGATTTTGTCGGCGCTGACTTGCACGGTGCGAATTTGCAAAACGCGAATTTGGCAGGTGCTCATATGAATGCCGCAAGCTTACCCTATGCCGATTTAAGTAACGTCAACCTGCGCGGCGCAGATTTAAGTTACGTGAACTTGCACGGCGCGAATTTGCAAAACGCTGACTTACGTCATGCGAATTTGAATCAAGCTGACTTGCACGGCGCGAACTTGAAAGGTACAAATTTCTACGGCGCAGATTT